>DASQVJ010000293.1:0-6573 GCA_035640835.1 Bryobacteraceae bacterium | reverse complement strand
GGATCCTTATCCGAAGGCGTCGCTTCGCCGTGTGAGTTGATCGGCAGCAGGCGAGCAAACTCCAGCACGTCCCGCAGCCACGCATTGTACGCGGGACTGTCACTGTTTCCGAGCAAGCCCCAGGCCGGTATGCCTTTCGTCGCTTCCGGTCCGTTCGCCACGACGGCACGGATGATCGCGTCCTTGTTTGGGCCGGGCACGTATTCGCCTTCGACTTCCAACAGACCGCCCGCCGCGCCTTCCGGAAGCTTCACCTCCACCGTTACCGGCTCGGTCGCCACAAAGTCATTGGGCCCGACCGTCACGCCCTCGGGACCCTTACCGAAACGGAGGCGATCCCGCGTCGGCTGATCGAGCAACTCGAGGAGCGGCTGAGAGTTCCCCATGCCCCGATCTTTGCCGCGCGTCCGCAAGATCGCATTCCGCCAGATCACCATCGGCTTGTCTTTCGCGTCAGCATCGGCGGGGAGCACGGAAAAATACACGGTCGCGCCGTTGGTGCCGCGGCTGCGGATCACATAACGGAACTTGTGTGTGGGTTCGGCCTTCAGCGAACGCTCGGTCAGAACCAGTGAGCGTTCATCGCCCTCGCCACCCTCGGCCACTGCGCCTGCAGCCAAGAGCCAGCGCGGCCAGTCAGCGGCCGCTCGCATTGTCTTATCGGCTCCGGCGCGAGCGGCGGCAAGGCTCTTCTCCGGATCGGCCGCACTCGGCGCCGGGATGTTGCGGAACGCTTTGACCACTTCCGATATCGGGTACACGGGCGAGGGCAGATTCACCACGCTCCACAAATGCTGCGCGAATCGCGGGCTGACCTTGTCCTGCACTGCGATTTGTTCCAGACTCGCACGCGGCATGCCCAGCGTGGCCTTGTGCTGATACTTCCAGCAGACGAGGAAGGCGTTCGTGACCCGGTCCATGCCGTACGGCTTGCCGCCTTCGCCCGAGTTTCCACGGAAGCCATTGGCCTTGTATAAGGCATTGATGCGGTCGATGGCCGAGAGTTCGAACCCACTCTTCCCTGGGTTGTCGTAGAACCGCAAACGGCCGCTGCCCACAACGGCATGGTCCGCCACCAACCGAGCCGCCTCGAGATACCGCTCCAGGTTCGCGTCGGCCATGTACTGAACGTCGCCGAAGTTGGTGAATCCTTCGCCCCCCACGGAGTCGGAGGCGAAGTCGCGATCGAACTTCAGGTCCAAACCCGTCAGATCATGAATGGTGTAGCCGTACTCGCCGCTGGTCAGACGGCGCACGGTCACCTTGCCGGGATCGCCCGCGTTCTTCTGCGCATACTCGTCCAGCCGAGCACGAATCCACGCGGCGATGTGACCTCTATCCTCATCCGAAGGCTGCTTCAGCTTGGCGGGCGGCATCTGCTTCTGCTCGAGCACCGTCGCGACCTTCTGCCAATGGGCAAAGTTCGCGTCCGAGATCGCCGGCTTCGACGCAATCAGTTCCTCAACGTTGATCCCGGCCGTGGCAAGCGCCTTGCCATGACAACCGGTACAGTACTGCTTCAAGGGGGCGGTCGGTTCGGGTGTGGAAACGTTCGGTGCGGCAATGGCAACCGAGCCTCCCAGAACTCCAAGAATCAAACACCACTTCCGGGTGGTCCGCTGCGCGGTAGACAACAAGGACAGCGACATGGGTGAGAGCCTTATTTTATGCCAATGACCCTGCAACGCCGAAATCTGCTCATCTGGCCGTAACAGAGCAGCTAACGTGCCTGGCTCGGGGGCGCAGCATCGCTGCACGCTGTCGCCCGCAGATACACAATATGGCTCTGGTCTAAGCGCGGCGTGGGTGTCCGGCCAGCCAGAAGGATCAAAAATGCGAAGGCGCCTCCGTTGTCCTCCGGGTCTCTCAATTGGGCCTGCTCCTACCATAATGAAGCGAGGCTAAACATGCAGGTGACCAACTTCGAACGCATTACGGTCAATCCCAATCAAATGGGTGGGGTTCCCTGCATCCGTGGTTTGCGAATCCCGGTCGCGACGGTTCTCCGGATGCTGGCGGGGGCATGACCGAGCAAGAGATCCTTGCCGAGTATCCCGACCTTCACATTGAGGACATCCGCGAGTGCCTCCGGTTCGCGGCGGTCTCTGCGATGGAGCGCGATCTGCCTCTCTCTCTCTCGCACCGCTTGAGATTTCTCATTGATAACGCACTCTCACGAGACTTAGCTCGACTCCTGAGAGAGGCTGGACACGATGCCGTTCACGTCCGCGATTATGGGGCTTCACGCGCCGAACATCCGATGATCCTGGATCGGGCAGGCCGCTCGCCGGCCCGCAGTAGTACCCCCACCGCAGTCAGCGTCACCTCTGGAATTCATAAGCAGATTCGCTTCGTGGTGGAATTCCGGGGAGGACCTCGATGAAGTGCTGTTCAGCGGGCGCGGCAGGCCGTCCCAAAAAATCGCCCACGCGGAGCTTAGGCGGAGTCGGGCATCGACGGATGGAGGATCAGACGCAGAACGTGGAGCAGGTTCGTCTTGCCATCGTCATTCTCGCCGAGTAGGACGGCGTGTTTACCCAACGGCGAATCAACCGATTTGAAGTTCCGAAAATTGGTGGTGATGACCTGGCTGAGGTACATGCTTACCAACCCTTAAGTTAACCCGGCGTACCCGGCCTCTCTGTCGAAGAGTTTGGGCAGCACGCGCTGATGCCGGCGCTCAACGACTAGAAGCGTCAAACATCAAATCGTCGCACTCTCGCATCGGCGAAGGCCGACATAAAGCAGAGCGGCAGCCAAAATCCAAAGGGCGGCGACGGGCAGGCTGACGCGAGCGGCGACAACAGATGCTGGTTCTTCATCGAAGCGGAAGAGGGCGAAATTGGAGAGGTCTTTTGAGCTAATGTCGCGCGCTGCGGCGACACGCTTTGTGAACCAAGCTTCGCGGCTGCGTAGATAGTCGCCAAACTGAGTCAGGAAACGTTGGTGGCGCTCTGGGCCGGTGCCGGCAATGTCGTCCAGGGTTACCTTCAGGATCATGGACGGGGACAGGTAGCTGAGTAAGCCCGCAACGGACTGTTGTCGCCGACGCTCGCTTCGGAGTTCCTCGAATAGAGGCGTCATGCGCCGTTCGACATAGATATCACGTCCGGTCAGCGCGGCGTACCAAATCTGATAGTGAATGAGCTCGCGGCCAAATTCCGGATGAGTCGAATAAAAGGCTTGAAGTACCGGGTTGCCCTCGGGCCGTGAAAGGAGGCCAACGAAGCGGAAGCGATTCCGAACAATCTCCGGGTTCGGCCCACGCGGGTACTTCGCATCAAAGCTCGCGATCAGGTCCTTGAATGCGTTGTTCATCTTCTCATTCGCCGCGAACCGCTCAATACGTTCGGAATTTGCAAGCAGGATGCGAGAAGGAACGGTGACCACTGAGCGAGCAACCAGGCCAACGGCCGCCGGCAGGATCGCGGTAAGCACCGCCCAGACGGTGACCATCGTTAAACCGTTCGCAATCGCGCTACGACTGCGAGCGTTCAGGATGAGACACGCCGACACCCAAACCGCCAGATAGCCAGTGACAGCCATCAGCCACAGCAGCAATCGGCCGACGTCAGCCGGTTGGCCGGCAACTGCATGCGCAACGACAATGCCGATGGCCGGCAGGACCACGCCCGCGAGTAAAAGTGCGAGCGCACGAATCGTAAGTCGGGCTGTTGCAAGAGATCGGGACGAGACACCCTGCGCAAGCGTGAGAGCAAGCGTACCGTTTGCCCGGTCGGCGGTGATGAAGTCAAGGCAGAGTGCGACCACGAACAACGGATACAAATAGACCACTACAAACGCAAGGTCCCATTTCCCGAGCCAGACACGCAGCGGACTCTCTGTCTTCCGTTCGGGAGTGACGTTGCTGAGGACACGCCCATCACCGACGTCGACCGAAGGGCGATCATCGGTATATTTCACGAGTGCGAATGATTGTGGAAGGAGGTCTGAATGCCCGAAACTCGTCGCGCTCAGTGGGCCGGGCGGAAGGACAGCTTCGAAGTTGTAAATCTCGTTTCGGACGGCGACGGCCAGAGGTACGGTCCAACTGATTGTTGGCCCTGTGTCGCCCTTCGCGGAACGCTGGCGTTCCTCGGCTTGGATGGCTTTGAGAACGGTGTTGTGCTGTTTGGCCTGAGCATTGGCGGCGTCGGAGGAGATGCGCCGGCCGGAGGGGATGAGGTGTGCACCGTTGGTGATCGCTGCAAGTGCGGCTAACAACATTAGCCACACAACAATCCAGTTAGAGGGTTCGGCGCTGAATATCCGCAATTCGAGGCGAAGCAGTCGCGACCAGGCTTTCATCTAAACAACCCTCATGTGACGAACCGACCAGCAGGTGAAACAAAGGCCAACGACAAGCCACAGCGCCAAGGCTAATGCGCCCAGCCGGACATTGGTAAGCGCCCATCCCAGCGGTGGTGGGCGGTAATCGAAAGGTGGAATGCTCTCGTAGAGCTGCCGCTGGCGCGCCTGAAACTCGGACACCATCCGCTGGCGATCCTTGCCCGGAGCACTGTTCTGGAAAAGGTCCTGATTCAACGCCTGCGTGATTCGGAATCGGTATTGATCGGCGTAGTCAGAGAAGTGGTGAAGATGCTGCGGATCCGCCCCCGACAACGCCATCGAGACCGTCTCGATCGCAGAAGTCGGCGCCAGGAAACCTGCCGCTTGAACCCACACATACTGCATGCGTTGCCGTGCGTATAGATCTTGGTAGCTGGCGTTTTGAACCTTTGTCGTAAGCTCCTCCCATTCCATAAGGAGCATTGCGCTCGGACTTACGGGAAGTTCTTTAACGCTGGAGACGCTGTACTTGCGCATGAGCTCTGCTTCGATCTGTTTGCGGCGGTCGAAGTAGCGGCTCTGCACCATTGACTGTTCAATCCGCTCGATACCGGCTGACATGTCATACGCCGGCGGTGTAGGGATGGCTCGGCCGGCAATTTCGTTTGCGCCGCGCGGGATCAGAAAGCAGGTAAGAACCCAGCCCGCGACGCCGATTGCGAAGGCTGTACGCGCACTGCGGGCCCAAGCGGAAATCCCGAGCAGAACGGCGGCAATGGCGCTGAGATAGGCGAGATACGCAACGATCATCAAAAGGAGTCGGGGCCATTCTGTCGCGGGTATGGATACCGCAACGAGAGCGAGCGCGACCAATGCCAGGCCGATGATCGGACCGGCAATGCCCAGAAACTTACCCGTAAGCAGCGCAAATCGGTTGGCACCCATTCCTTCCAGCATGCGCAAAGTTCCCCCTTCGACCTCGCCCGCAAACGCGGGAGCAAGCAAGACAACGAGTACCAGCGGCACGATAAATTGAAGCACCCCGGCAACGCTGAGCAGGCTCATTCGCAGGACACCGGGATAGTCGTCAATTGGCGCGCCGGCGAGATCGTTGCGCCGGTGGGCCTCGAGAAATACGGCCGTTCCGGAATAGGGGTGCAAGCCCGGATCAATGGCACCGAGTACAGGGTAAGGCCGAAACACCGTAATGCCGGCATGAGCAGCGCTGTGCGCGGAGTCCGATTTGCGCTCGACCCAGTGACGTCGCTGGCTGCGTTGGGCTTGATCCCGGAGCTCATCGATTTCTGCACGCTCGCGCCAGCCAGAAATGAAGGCCGCGCCAAGCAGCAGCAACAGGGCAATGAACATGCCTCGCGAGAATTTGCTGTCCACAATCGCGCGCCATTCGTGCTGCGCAATTCGCATGATTATGTTCGGATTCACGGCACTCCCTCAAAACAGAAGCTTCAGACCCAGTTGCAAGGAGCGTGGGCCACCGGATTGGTACAGCTTGTTAAGCCCACCGAGAGAAGTGTTTAACATCTGCGTAGCTAATCCGTAGGTGGGCTCGAACGAGTAGGCGTATGTAGTACCCATCGGGTCCGCAAAATTGGGAGTATTCAGTGCGTTGAAGGCCTCCGCACGGAACTGCAACCGGGCGCGCTCCGTAAGGCCGAACTCGCGCCGAACGGTGAGATCGAGCTGGCTCATGCCGAATCCACGCACGAAATTACGCGGGGCGTTTCCCTGAGTGTCCCGCGCAGGCGCCTGAAATGCCGCAGGATTTAAACGCCGGCCGCCTGGGAACTCGGCACCGTGAAGCCAGATCGGCTGACCGGCAACCAGATTCGGCCGCACTGCCCCATAAAGACTGTTTGGCCAAATCATGATTGCAATCGGCGGCGCCGAAAGCGCGCGAAACGTAAAGTCCGTACCCCAGCCTCTCAGCAGCGCGCGCGCAAGTGCTACCGAGGGTTGCGCCGGGATGTCCCAGCTCATCGCCGCGGTGAACATGTGCCGACGGTCTGTGTCGGACGACGCGCGATCCTCGGACAGACGCTGATCCTCAAGACCCACCAGCGTTTCATTGGTGAGCGAGTCAATCGAATGCGACCACGTGTATGAGGCCAAAGCCTGTAAACCGGCCGCGAACCGGCGCTTGAACTGTGTCTGAAGTGAGTGGTAATCGCTGGTCGCGTCAGAGCTAGTCACACGAAGATGATTGAAACGCGGTCCATAGGTTGAGTAATCGCGTGAGCCATACAGCCTGCGACCGGCGGCTGC
>DASQVJ010000292.1:0-4905 GCA_035640835.1 Bryobacteraceae bacterium | reverse complement strand
TACGACACCATCTATCAGGAACGCTACATGGGCCTGCTCGACCAAAATCGCAAAGGCTATGACGAAGGCTCAGCCATCACGTACGCAAATCAGCTAAAGGGCGACCTTCTGCTTGTCCACGGCACCGGCGACGATAACGTCCACTACCAGGGCACCGAGCGCCTGATCAATAAGCTTGTCGAGCTCGGCAAGCCTTTCGACATGGTCGCCTATCCGAACCGCACACACGCAATCTCCGAGGGCACAGGGACCTCGCTGCATCTGCGCCGCACGCTTGCGCGTTATCTGTACCAGCACATGCCGCCAACGGCCGAATAGTGCCCGTCACTGTAACTCACGACGAGGTCCTGAGTTCATTCGTGTCTACTGGGGTGCAAACAAATGCCTTGCATACTTGCACTCCTCGTTGTGCTGTTTCCGCGCATAGCCATTGTGTTGCTGTATTTCTTCACAGACTTCTTTCGCGGCATCTATGACACGCTGCTCATCCCTCTCTTGGGTTTTCTGTTCCTCCCGCTGACCCTGATCACGTACACGTATCTTAAAAGGAACCCCACGGATGGCACCACCTTCCTCGTCATTCTCTTTGTGGCTGTCATTGTCGACCTTGGCCTGATTGGTGGTGGTTCCCGATTCCGCCGAGGCGACTGAGCTACACTGAAGGCAAGTTCCGACTGTGAAACAGGTTGCACTTCTTGCGCTCCTTGCGAGCGTGTGCACCGCTGGCGAATACGCGGTGCTTCAATCGGGCTTTCGCATCGCCGCCGAACAGCATGAGCTGATCGACGGCACCATTCGCCTTCACACCAAAACCGGAACTCTCGACTTTCCAGCAGAGCAGGTTATCCGATTCGAGCAGGAAGAGTACGTCGCCCCTAAGCCCGCCGTAATTCCCGAAGCAGCTGTCGAAAAAGCATCTGCGGACGCCAAGCCGCTGACACCTCAGGAAGTCTTGCAGGAGGCTGCCGAGAAGTATGGTGTTCGCGCGGAGTTCATACGCAGCCTTGCCGCAGTCGAGTCGGCGTATCGGGCCGACGCCGTTTCACCGAAGGGCGCTCTCGGGCTCATGCAACTCATGCCAGGCACTGCGCAGGATCTCGGTGTGGACCCGCACGATCCCCGGCAGAATGCCGACGGTGGAGTGCGCTACATCAAGGAACTCCTGCTGAAGTACAAGGATCATCCGGATCCCGTCCGCATGGCGCTCGCGGCGTATAACGCCGGACCAGGGGCCGTCGATCGCTATGGCAAAATCCCGCCCTATCGCGAAACGCAGGCGTACGTCGAGAAGGTCCTGCGCCGCTATCTGAACGAACTCAAGCCGAAGTCTTAAGTTAAATCCCGACTAAACTAGCTTTCATGCGCTCGATATTGCTCGGACTGGCTCTGTGTCTGTCTGCGATTGCTCAAGACCTATACCCAACGCCTCAATTTTCCGATCCCAAACGACTCGACAAACTAAAACCGGCATTCGGCGACATCGATAAAAAATTCGAGGGCTTCATACGGCAGCTTGAGGTTCCCGGACTGGTTTACGGCATCGTAGTGGATGGCGAACTCGTTCACTTGAAGACCTACGGCGTTGCCAATCGCGATACCAGGGAACCGGTGAAAGACTCCACGGTCTTCCGCATCGCCTCCATGACGAAGAGCTTCACGGCGCTTGCAGTTCTGAAATTGCGCGACGAAGGCAAGCTCTCGCTCGAAGACCCGGTCGCGAAGTGGATTCCCGAGTTCGCGAAATTTCAATACCCAACGAGCGACACCGCGCCCATCCGCATCCGGCAATTGCTGACACATGGCGCCGGCTTCCCTGAGGACAATCCCTGGGGCGACCGCCAACTCGCCATTTCCGATGCCCAGCTTACCGACTGGTTGAAGATCGGCATTCCGTTTTCCACTGTGCCCGACACCCGGTTCGAATACTCGAACTATGGTTTCGCTCTGCTCGGACGCATCGTGACGAAGGCATCCGGCGTGCCCTATAGCCAATACCTGAAGAGCCAAATCCTCGAGCCTTTGGGCATGACCTCCTCTACTCTTGAGCCATCGAGCGTGCCGGAGGGTCGGCGAGCGATCGGCTATCGCAAGCGCGGCGATCAATGGTTGGAAGATAAACCTCTCCCCGACGGGGCCTTCGGTCCGATGGGAGGCCTCCTGGTAGATGCGCAGGATTTGGCGAAGTATGTCGCCTACCAGTTGTCGGCCTACCCGCCCCGCAACGGCGCCGAAACTGGTCCCGTCCGTCGATCCTCACAACGCGAGATGCAAAGCATGTGGAGGTCATCCGGCCTGAGAGCCACCAAGCAAAACGATGGCTCGCTGAAGGTGACCGCAATCGGGTACGGCTATGGCTTAGGTGTTTCGCAGGACTGCAACTTCGCCCAGATCGTCGGTCACGGTGGAGGGCTGCCGGGCTTCGGCTCGTATATGGCGTGGTTGCCGGATCGCGGAGTCGGCATGTTTGCCATGACCAACCTGACCTATGCCGGACCGTCTGCCCCGATTTTAGAAGGTTTTGAAATCCTGCTCAAAACAAATGCGCTCCAGCCTCGGCAGATTCCGGTCTCCGAGCCCCTTCAGAAAATGCAATCGGAAATTACCCAGTTATTCATGGACTGGGATGACGCACGGGCCTCTCGAATCGCGGCAGATAATTTCGTGCTCGACAATCCTCTCGCTTTGCGCAGGCGTGCTTGGGAGGAGCTGAAAACCGAGGTAGGAGCCTGCCGCGCTGATGGACCCGTGGAGCCGGAGAACTGGCTGCGTGGCCGGTTTCAGCTTGCGTGTAAGAAAGGGGACGTCGATATTTTCTTCACGCTTTCCCCAACAACGCCGCCGAAGTTGCAAGCAATCAGATTGAGCAAGGTGGAGCCTACAGCAAAACCATCGAGAAATTCCTGCCAGTTTTAGTTAATGTGGATTCGCGGTTAGATGGGTGGAACTGCAATGAGTCTGAAACTCAGACTTCAACCGTTTGACACCTGAGAGTGAAAGCATTAGCGCAACGGCAAATGCTGCCCCTCGGAGGACCTTTCCTTCTCCAAATTGGAACCGGCACGGGCCCAGTCACCCGTGCCGTTCTGTTTTGCGACGCTTATTTCGCAACCAGATCCACAACAGCGTACATTGGCAGCTTTGAGACGCTGAACTCCGTCGACGAGCCGTCAATCGTGTAATCTTCGGCCTTTGAATCAGGCTCACCGAAGGCTTGCAGCTTCTCGATTTGATACTTCCCGGCGAGTCGCACGCGAATGCCTTCGATCGGCCTGCGCCCATAATTCACCAGGTGCACTCGAACGCGCTTACCGGAACCACGCAGATTGGCCAACACGACCTCGCTGCCGAAGATCCGTAGCAGTCGCTTGTCATCGCCGAGTTTGTCCCGGACCTCTTGAGCGAACTCGAATGGATTCTTCACGTCATTGCTCGTGACCTTCACGAGAAGCTCGCCCTTTGCCGGCGCGCCACCAACTCGATACAGCAGATTGCGACGCGCCAACAGATTCAGTGCCTCGCCGGCCACGGGCGATCCATCCTCTTGAACAACCAGGTTCGCCATCTGCTTCAGATCCGGACGCTCGATGGCTTTCAGGAACGCAGCCATCTTGTCGTACTCCGGTCGATCTTTCGGATCGATTTTGAAGACCACGTCGGCTCCGTAAGCATCAGCCTCCGCCATCGCGAGCACGACAGAACCTTGCGGGACCTCCATGTAGAACTGGCCCTGCGCATTGCGCTTCATCCGCCAGCTATTCGAGTTGAGCCACGGTGCAGTCGTAGCCGACGCCCGGTTCATACGATATTCGACGCCGGGCGCCTGAAGTTTGGTGTATTTCGAAACGTCCTGGCCCTCAAACAAAACCAGGGATGCAAAAGCAATCAGCAGATTCACAGAGCGATCTCTCTCACCTTGATCTTCGATTTGTCGTACAGCCCCAAGCCGAGCGTTGAAGCATACTCGATGTGTCCGGGCTCGCGAATGAAGCGATTCTTAAGGGGATCATCACTACGCCTGTCAATCAAATTGTCCTTCGACCGATCCCAAACCGACACCGCCCCCTTCTCTTTGCGTTTGTCCTCGATGATGTCGATCAGCAGGCGATCCATCGCCACCGGATCCGTGCCGAACATCATGCGCTTGGGGTAGAACACGAACTCCGGCTTCAGCACGAATGGGCCACCGTGCCACACACCCTTCATTCCGTCCATCACGTGCAGCACCGTCTTCGAGCGCAAGGGCTCGATGTTCGCCAGCACACCGATGAACGTCTTCGTGTTGGTCTTCTCGTAGCGATGGGATCGAGCCACGTTGCTGAAGTTGCCGTACGCGATGTTTTTCAGACAGCCCGTAACACCAGCGGCACCGTGATCCTTCATGTTGGGGATATTGATCACCTTGGTAAACTTTCGCGCCACATGCCGGATCATGAACGACCGCGTATCTTCCTCGCCGAAGAAGTTAACTTCAGCGTAGACCTCCGGATCGTAGTTGCGAATCGACCCGCGCGGAACCTCGACGGCGTACACGTTGACGGGCTGGTCCATGTACTTGTTGTAGTTGACGGACTCGAGCTGATTGTCAAAACGCTCGTAGATCCAAATGTTGTCAGGCTTTACGCCGATCGCCGTAAGGTTCCGCACGATTTCTGCAACCACGTACGGATTCGAGCAAACCTTCGGCGCACCCGAGCAGTTCACTTTAATCCCGACCACGTCCGAAGGCACGATGAACCGGCGCCACGCATCGGCGACCTTTTTCTCGCCTGTCAGCGTGCACATACCCCGAGTCATCATCTCGGAGACGACCTTTGGATCCACTTTTTCGGTCGTGGTCTCGATGCAATTCTCGGACCGGACATCCACCACGGTGCCGGGAATTCCGACTAAAGGTGCCGCCTTAAA
>DASQVJ010000291.1:0-9548 GCA_035640835.1 Bryobacteraceae bacterium | reverse complement strand
CATTTCGGCCATGAGCTTCGCAGTGCGCTCCGGAAGCCCATCTGCGGTCATCACAGGAATCGCAGCCGACGGTGGCGCAGCCTGAACCGGAACCGGCTTGCCGAGGACGTCCGACGCCGCTTGAGCGAGTTGTTCAGGTGTGTAGTCTTCCGGTCCAGTGATTTCCTCGATCCTCTTGCCTCGCGCCGGGTTCACGAGCATCTCCGCTGCGAAGCGGCCCACGTCCTCGGTAGCGATCTGTGGGACGGGTCTACCTGGAGTGAAAAATGTCGGAAAAATACCGCGCTCCTTGATGATCGGAACGACGGAACGTACATTCTCGAGAAACGACGAGGCGCGAAGAAACGTGATGTTTCGCGCGACGGGTCGAAGATCGGCTTCCCCGTTGTGGGTCGTGACAATCGGGCCGGTACCGTGGTCGTGCTGCGAACCGAACGACGAGAGAAACACGACGTGCTCTATGCCGCTGCGCTCAATGATCTGCGCATACGCCTTTGTCACTTGTCGCCGATCTTCGATGTAATCGGCCGCCCCGTAATTCGGCGGAATCATGAGATACGCTCCGGCTTTGCCTCGCAACAGGCGAGACATGGCATCGACGTCCATGACGTCGGCGTGCACGATCTCGACTCCCTTGGACGTCCACTCGCCTGTATTTTTGTCGGATCTCAAAATTGCAGTGACGGGTTGCTTCTTGGCTAAGAGTGCCTCAACGGTCGCGCGACCAGTCTGCCCGCCTGCGCCAGTGACGACGTACATACTTTTCCGATGAGGTCACGGGAGGGCGGGAAGCAAAAAAAGGCCGCGTACTCCTCCGATGAGCACGCGGCTGGAGAGTTGCTGCTGGGTGGAAGCTTGCTCTATTCGTCGAGCCGCGCCATCAGCTCGAGGCGGCGGATGCGCCACGCGCGTAGCCGGACGACCGCGACGACGAGGAACAATGAGCCGAGGACGACGGCGGTTCCGGGCTGAGCTACTGACGCCGCTTCAACGTTAGTGCAACCCGACGGCGCACGGAGCTTTCCGCTAACCTGAAAGTCAGTGCTTCTGATGGTTGAACGAGTGGGCGCCTGCAAACTCGCAGACGCGACCGCCGCATCAGCAATCAGCGTGATGTTTCCGAGTTCCCCGGCCTGCATTGGAATCGGTGCCAGCAGCGCGAGTGCCAAGCCGGTACGCAGAATTCGCATTTCTCTTCGTCCTCCCGCTGAAAGCGGTCCTTTTGGAACTGTAAGGCAGAGGGCGCACTCGGGTCTTTAGGACATTCTGATTTACCTCTGAAGGAATTCTGAGAAAGCTGTGAGTGAGGTCCCAAACAAACTCTTCCAATTTGGCCCCTTCGTTCTGGACGCCGAGCAGAAATTGCTGCAGAAGGGCAGCAGAACCGTACCGATCTCACCGAAAGCCCTTGATCTGCTTTGTGTTCTGGTGTCTCATGCGGGCCGCATGCTCAGCAAGGACGAACTCATCGCCAGGGTATGGCGTGACACGTTCGTCGAGGAAAACAACCTATCCCAAAACATCTCGCAGCTACGAAGGCTCCTGGGACAGCAGCCAGGGCAGGAATACATCGAAACAGTGCCCCGACGCGGTTACCGTTTCGCGGCCGAGGTAACGGTCGTGGAAGCGGCTCAGAAGGCCCAAGCGGCCGTGGCCTCGGTTGGAACTCCGGATCTCCACAGCCTTGTGGAGGTGAATGAATTTCCGACAACACGTTACGCGCGTAGTGGCGATGTGAACATCGCGTACCAGGTGCTTGGCGATGGCCCGCTCGACCTGGTGTTCGTGATGGGCTGGGTCTCACACCTCGAGTACTTTTGGAAAGAACCGTCGTTCGCACGCTTCCTGCGCCGACTCGCTTCGTTCTCCCGCCTCGTCCTGTTCGACAAACGTGGCACGGGTCTTTCTGATCGTGTTCCGATTCATGCGCTGCCCACGCTCGAACAGCGCATGCAGGACGTGCGCGCAGTGCTCGATGCAGTAGGATCCGAGCGTGCGGTGATCTGCGGCGTCTCCGAAGGCGGCCCGATGTCGGCACTCTTCGCCGCGACCTATCCCGAACGGACGTCGGCTCTCATCATGATCGGCACGTATGCGAAACGTGTGCGCGATGCCGAGTATCCCTGGGGACCAACAGCCGAAGAGCGCGATGCATTCCTGGAGGAGATCGAGACACATTGGGGCGGACCGATCGGTATTGACGAACGAGCTCCGAGCAAAGCCGGCGACCCCAAGTTTCGAGACTGGTGGTCGGCTTATCTCCGCATGGGGGCAAGTCCCGGAGCGGCCGTCGCATTGACACGGATGAACGCGCAGATCGATGTGCGGAACGTCCTACCGACGATTCATGTGCCAACGCTGGTGCTCCATCGCACTGGGGATCGATGTCTGAAGGTGGAAGAAGGCCGCTACGTCGCGTCGCTCGTGCCTGGTGCGAAGCTGCTGGAGTTGCCCGGTGAGGATCATCTGCCGTTTACGGGCAATCAGGAAGACGTACTCGAGGCCATCGAGGACTTTCTTTGCAGCACGGTTTCGGGTGCAAAGGCACAGCGTGTCCTGGCGACGGTGCTCTCGGCGAGTATTGGCAAAGAAGGCTGGAGTCCAGGAGATCAGCTTTCGCACTTCGAGCCCCAGCTACGCCGCGAGCTTGAGTGGTTCGGCGGGCATGACCTGAGATCGCCAGGGTCGGCTAATGTACTCGCTGCCTTCGATGGACCCGCTCGGGCAATCCGTTGCGCTTGCGTACTCACCGCGCACGCAACTCGACTGGGTATCCCGTTGAGCGCAGGTCTGCATACGGGCGAATGCGACCGGTTCGGACCTTCAGACTTGCGAGGCCCGGCTGTGGAGATCGCTACAGAGATCGCGTCTCGAACACCACCCGGCGAAGTGATCGTATCCCGAACCGTTCGCGACTTGGTGGCCGGATCGGGAATCGAGTTTACCGCTCATGGTGTCCTCGCACTTGGCAGCGGGTTGGGCGAGTGGCCATTGTTGCGCGTCCAGAGGTCGTGAGGGTCAGGCTTTCTTTGCGAGATGACGAGCGAATGAGCTGCCCTTGGACGTTAAAGTTATTCGCTAACGCTGAGAGTCGGCGTTCGGTCGAGCATCTCCTTCATCGGTTCGATCTTGCGTTGATGATGTGCTTGGCCACGAATTCCTGAACGAGTTTGCTATCAGTCTGCATTGGGAGCTCAGAGTCGGCGTCCTGAGCAACGAGTGTAATTGGCGATACGGAGACGATTGCAAGTACCGATCGTCGATCGATAGACATGCGAAGTTGACGCAAGTCGCCCAAAACTGTACCGAGAAAACTAGCCCATTACCAACAATTACTGCCGCACGATGCCAGTCTCCACCGCATATCGAATCATGTCGGCAGTGGAGCGGAATCCTAATTGCTGCATGATCGTCGCCTTGTGGAACTCCACCGTCTTGGTGGAGATATTCAGAATATGCGCGATTTGCTTTGCGCTATTTCCTTCGGCTACGAGTTGCACCACCTCTCGTTGGCGTGAGGTAAGCTGCGCGCCGAATAACTGAACGGGATTCTGTCGAAGATCCAATTCAGTCGTCTCTTTTTTCTGCAGTAGCTGAGGCGACACATAGAATGTGCCCTGGCAAACGGCTCGGAGAGCCTGTAGCAGTTCGGAAGCAGCACTCTGTTTCAGCACGTAACCCGATGCACCCGCAGCAAAAGCTGCCCGCATGTATTGACGATCTTCATGCTGGGTCACCACGACCACCCGAGTGTCCGGCATTGTCGCGTGTATACGTTTCAGTGCTTCAATGCCGTTCATAACTGGCATCGAAATATCCACCAGCACGAAGTCGGGGCGGCAGCGTTCGGCGAGTTCGACCAAGGTCCTCCCATCTGTTGCCGAGCCGACCAAGTCGTACTCTCTTTCCAGTACGGCTGACAGACCCTCAAGCAAGAGTTGGTGGTCGTCGGCGAGCATCACGCGTTTTCTGGGGTATTCGCGTTCTTGCATACCTTTTCTGGCCCCCTAGAGCATAGACTCCTACAGTCAAAGATTGATCCCTGTCAATTTTTCTGATGTTCCAAAGATTAACCCAAAACCGCCGCCGCGTGATATCTTCGCTTCCGGAGGTTATCTTGGAACGGCGCAAAGCTAGCGATTATCCTCAGGAAGTCCTGGATTTACTCGACCTCTATGTGCATGGGGAGCTCGATCGGCGTGGGTTTATGGAGCGAGCGAAGCAATTCGCGGGCAGCGTAGGGGTCGCAGCTTTGGTAGAAAGCCTCATTCCTAACTACGCGTGGGCCCAACAGATCCCGAAGGATGATCCACGGATTAAGGCAGAGTACGTGTCCGTACCTTCACCGCAGGGCAACGGCACGATTAAGGGGTATTTCGTCCGTCCGGCTAAGATGTCTGGAAAGTTGCCAGGAGTCTTGGTTATTCACGAAAATCGCGGGCTGAATCCCTACATCGAGGATGTGGCGCGCCGACTCGCCGTTGCCAACTTCCTGGCCTTTGCTCCCGATGGCCTGACAAGTGTCGGCGGTTATCCCGGCAACGACGAGAAAGGTGCAGAGTTGTTCAAGCAAGTGGATCGAGCCAGGATGACGGAGGACTTCATTGCGTCCGCCCGCTGGTTGAAATCGCGTCCGGACTCCACGGGGAAGGTCGGAGTCGTCGGATTCTGTTTCGGTGGAGGCATTGCAAACACACTCGCGGTTCGAATGGGCTCGGACCTTTCGGCCGCGGTTCCTTTCTATGGCGGTCAACCTCAGGCGGAAGAAGTGTCGAAGATTAAAGCTCCTCTGCTGCTGCAGTACGCTTCGCTGGACACGCGAATCAATGCGGGCTGGCCTGCGTACGAAGCCGCGCTGAAGGCAAGCAACGTTCCTTATACCGTGTATATGTATGAAGGAACCAATCACGGCTTCCACAACGACACGACGCCTCGCTATGACGAAGCGGCCGCAAAGCTCGCTTGGGAACGAACCATCGACTTCTTCAACAAGAACCTGAGGGGTTAGTGCGAAAACTTTTTCGAAACGCTTCATGGCTGCGGTCGTGTGGTTGGCTCGCAGGCATCGTGATTCTCTGTGCGCCCTTGTGGGGGCAACAGGGTGAGCGCCTACCAGTCGTCCTGATGAACGGATATCAGATCTTCTGCCCGACCGAGGAGTCGGACACGTTCGGCAGATTCGGTCCCCTGCTGCGCGAGGATGGCTATCGCGTGCTGTTTTTCAATAGCTGCGTCGCGCAGAACGGTCCGCTCGAGACGCTCGCTCAACGCTTCGCCAGCTTTGTCCAGCAGAACAATCTCCAGCGGTTTGACGTGATCGCGCACAGCATGGGTGGCCTGATACTTCGGACGTATCTCAGTGGCAAGCAACCAGGCGACAACGTCTACAATCCGCCATTTCCCGTGCCGGTCCGCCGGGCAATGTTTGTTGGCACTCCCCACGGCGGCACCGAATTCGCCAATGCTTTATCGACTCCGGTGTTGGAGCAAATCAGGCTGGGCGGCCGCACGCTTTGGGAGCTTGGTCGATGGAATCAAGGCCAGGACGATCTTCGCGAGATTGAAGCAATAGCTCTCGTCGGTACGTCGACGCCGCCCGGCGATGGGGTGGTCAATTTCACGAGCGCTGCATTTCCAGGCCTTCCGCCATCGAGCCAGATCGCTGTGCCGTATTGCCACACGAGCGAAAATGTTCTGGTGCGCTGCAATGGCGCTTTGCCGATCGCGGCGCCGCAGAATCGCGAGCACCTGACGTATCGGATTGCCAGCTCATTCCTCGCCGGCACCAACGATTGGCGTAGCGTGGGTCAGAACGCCCAACAAGGCGGTTCGCCATTCAACGTGTACGGAATCACCGCACAGGTGAACGACGCCCAAGATCAGCTTTTGATGACGCCAGCAAGTGTTTACATTGGCCAGACATCGAACACGCCGTCGCGCAATGGCGGGCTCTTCTTCTGGCAATCACTCGACCGGACGGCTGAGGCAAGTCTCACCGTGCTTCCACAAGGGCAGCCAGCGCGCAGCTATCCGCAACCG
This sequence comes from Bryobacteraceae bacterium, assembly GCA_035640835.1. GTDB lineage: Bacteria > Acidobacteriota > Terriglobia > Bryobacterales > Bryobacteraceae > DASQVJ01. Next base: position 3,509 of record DASQVJ010000291.1, on the reverse strand, counting down.
AGGACGCTCGGGACGCTTATGACGCTGGTGAAGTCGGGGCCGGCGCTGGCCGCCATCGCGTCGTCGGCCGCGGCCCTACCAACCCGAAGCCTTGCGCCCGGCATGCTGGTGTCGATCTATGGAACGGATCTGGCGCCCCAGGTCGATCAGGCCACTTCCGTGCCCTTCCCCACACAGCTGAGCGGAACATCTGTGAGCATCGCTGGCTCGCCGGTGGGTCTTCACTTCGTGAGTTCGGGTCAAATCAACGCCGTACTTCCCCAGGATGCCTCGGGCGTCGTTCCTCTCACGGTCCAACAACCTTCGGGTCGAGCCACATTGAACGTGATGATCGAGCCCGCAGTCCCCTCCCTCTATTCACGCGGACCGGTTGCCGCCGCCGTCCTGTCGGACGGTCGAATTCTCGAGAATGGGCTGGCGGCTACGGCTGGAGATTTCGTGGTCCTGTTCGGCACCGGCCTCGGCCGAACGGAACGTCGCGATGGTCTCGACTGGGCTGTGATACAGCCTCGGCTCACTATCGGCGGAATCTCTGTGCCTCTGCAATTCGCGGGTCGTTCCCCCGAATTCCCGGGCGTGGATCAGATCAATTTGCAAATCCCGAGCGGCATTCCAGCAGGTAGACAGTCGGTGGTATTGACGAGTGGAATGCGCTCCAGTAACGTCGTAAGCCTCGACATCCGATAGACCATTCAGAGGAAAATGGACGCCATGACAAACCTGCTTCGCCTCACGTCAGTGCTCGCTCTTTGCTGGGTGCCTGTGTTGAATGGGCAAACGGCCGTAAATACGCGACCGCAAATCAAGGTCACTGGGGAGGGTCAGGTTGCTGCTCGTCCCGATCAGGCGAAAGTGGCGATAGGAGTGGTGACCACAGCACCCGCCGCGCAGGATGCCGCGAATCAGAACGCCGATCGAGTGACAGCCGTTTTAAACGCGATGCGATCCGTGCTCGGTGCGGGTGCTGAAATCGAGACCATCAGCTATAGCCTTAACCCAAATTACAGCTATCCAGCTGGCGGCCAGCCGACGCTCACAGGCTACACAGCGACCAACATCGTCGAGGCCACCGTCACAGATTTGTCGCTGATTGGTCGCCTGATCGACGAAGCCATTCGAGCCGGCGGTAATCGCGTCAGCAGTCTTCGATTCGGGTTGCGCAACGATGGACCTCAGCGTGAAGCCGCGTTGCGAGCGGCGGTACAACAAGCTCGATCCAAGGCTCAGGCGCTTGCGTCCGGTGCCGGAGTAAGGCTCGGGCAGTTGCTGGTGATCGAGGAGAACTTTGGAGTCGCCGTGGTGCCTCCGCTTGGCCGCACCGATGCCGCCGGCGCGTTAGCAGCGACTACGCCGGTGGAGACGGGGCAAGTCGAGGTACGGGCAGCGGTGGTTCTACAAGTCGAGATGCTGCAGTAGTCTCATTCCGCAGCCATAACGCCCTCGGCAACCATCCACGTCAACAACTGGGGCCGGACCCAGCCGGCCCTCACGAACGGCTCCTCTTTCATCAGGGCCGACGCGGCATCGAGGTCAGTGGAGCGAAGCACGATCACACCGAGAAGCTCCTTCGAATCCTTGAAAGGTCCGAAGGCTGCAAACTTCGACCGATTGGCTTTCATCCACTCAATGTGCTCGTTCAGTTTGGCCTTGACCTCGGGATTGTTCCAATCTTTCGGGCTGTCCGGCGTGAGCCACGATACGACGAATCCATATCGCGTCATCTTGAATTTGTAGTTTGGGTCCTTCATTGCTTTGGCGATGCCGTCGCCGATACCTTTTTGAGCTGTCCAGTTCTCGAGGTGTACATGAAGGCGCTTGTTGATCACTGCCGGATCCTGAGAGGCAAGCTGGCGCGCCTGCTCAATCGAGAGGCCACGAAAGATCAGCACTCCTCGCAGGTCTGGCGATTCGATCAACGGTCCCGCACCCACCAGGACTCCGTCCTTTGCCATCTTGTCGAGATGACTGAGGTGGGCCTTCTGGATCGCTTGGGCCTCTGCTTCGGGCAGGGTTTTGCGCTCGGGATGGGCACGCAAAAAACCGAAGACATAGTTTTCGGCCTCCTGAGCAGGACAAACGCTGGCCAGGAGCAACAGACAGACTAGCGAACGCATGGGCGATAGTCTAGCAACGTGAACAGCCGGAGCGTACCCGTTTTTAAACGAACTTCGGCCCGGCATTCGTCGTCTGTTACGGATTGACGAAGCTGCTCAGCGAGGAGGTGTCGATTGCTTCGAGACTTGCTTTACGCGATCCGTTTGCAGAGTAAGGAATGGCGATACGCGGGCATGGTGATGCTCACCCTGGCGATCTGCCTCGGCGCGAACATCGCTGTGTTTTCGGTGGTGCGTGGCGTGGTCTTGGAGCCCCTGCCTGTGTACGATGCCGATCGCATCGTGCTGATGGCCAATCGTTATCCGAAGGCTGGTGCTGAGACTTCCAACCAGAGCTCGGTTGGCGACTACTACGATCGCCTTCAGGCGGTGACCGCGCTGGAACAGCAGGGGATGTTCCAGTTCCAGAATCAGACGGTGGACACTAATTCGATACCCGAGCAAGTGAGAGGCATGGCCGTAACACCATCGATGTTCCCCTTGCTGCACGCGCGACCGGCCATTGGCCGCTCGTTCCTCGAGTCGGAAGGTGAGCAGGGCAAAGAGCGCAAAGTGATTCTGAGCTACGCGCTCTGGCGGGAGATGTTCGCAGGCGACCGCGCGGCAGTGGGGCGAACGCTTCGCTTGAGCGGGTACCCATACATGATCGTTGGGGTGATGCCCCAGAGTTTTCACTTTGTGAACCCCAAAGTACGATTCTGGGTTCCTCTTGCGTTTAGCGCCGAACAGAAAAAGACCCATCACAACAACAACTGGGTCCACATCGGGCGCTTGAAGCCGGGCGCCACGATCGAACAAGTGCAACAGCAGGTGAATGCTGTCAATGCGATGAATCTTGATCGGTATCCGGCATTGCGGGAAGTCATCATCAACGCGGGATTCCATACGGCTGTTGAGCCGCTGAAGAACCTACTGATTCGCGACGTAAAGAACACTTTGTATTTCCTGTGGGCAGGGGCCGGATTCGTTTTGCTCATCGGATTGGTGAACCTGGCGAGCCTGGTGATCGCCCGCTCCAGTGCCCGAGTGCGCGAGATGGGCACCAGAATCGCACTCGGGGCAGATACATGGCAGATTGGGCGTCAGATCTTTCTTGAGAACTTCGTGTTGTCGCTTGTTGGCTGCGCGGTAGGCCTGGTGGCGGGCTTTGGCGTACTGCAAGCTCTTTCAGCTGTTGGGCTCCAAGAGCTGCCACGAATCGATGAAGTGCGAATCGACGCGATCGTGGTCTTGTTTGGACTGGCCGTCGCGATCCTTTCGAGTCTCTTCCTCACGTTGCTGCACGCTCTGTTCGTTTCCAGGCTTTCATTAAGCACTGCTGTTCGAGAGATCGGCAGGACCGGCGCGGGAGGACGAAGATCAACCTGGATTCGGCGTCTGGTGGTGATGGCTCAG
>DASQVJ010000290.1:0-4046 GCA_035640835.1 Bryobacteraceae bacterium | reverse complement strand
GGGCAGTGAGGACGGGCTCTCGAAGTATCCGTACATTCGCGAGTCGTTGCGAATTGTGGCGAAGACTCGGGTGGCGGAACAGGATCTCAACATCGATAGCGAGACGGAGAATCGGGCGCGCTTCTTTGGCGATTCGATTGGGACGGGCTTCTATATGGTGGATATTCATCCGTGCGGCGCGAATGAGCGTGGGCGCATGATGATGCCCAAGCCGTTCCAGATTCCGATGTCGGCGCTGGTGCCGCAAGGTGTCGATAACTTCCTGCCGGCGAGCAAGAACATCGGCGTGACCCACTTGACCAACGGAGCATTTCGGCTACATCCGATTGAATGGAACATCGGCGAGGTTGCCGCGGTGATGGCGAGTCTGACGCTGCAGAAGGGCTCGTTACCGAAGGCGGCGCAAGTGCAGGAAGTGATTGCCAAGGATGGTGTGCCGCTTGTGTGGTTCGATGATCTGGCGGTATCGCATCCGGCGTTCGCTGAGATCCACATGGCTGCGGTGCACGGATGGTATCCGCTGGAGAAAGGGAACTTGCATGCATCGCCCGATGCTCCTGTGACACGACGGGAGACGGCGGAAATACTGACCGCCTACTTCGGGCAAAAGCTCTTTGGCCAAGAGGCGATCGATTATGTCGTGAAGCAGGGATGGATGGCCGTGGATCATCGCAACTGGTTTCACGCGGATTTGCCGCTGTACTGGACCGATATCCGCGAAGACCAGCTTCCGCGGAGGCTCGCGCTGTGGCATATGAGGGCGACGGGGCCGGTGTCGCGGGCCGAGTTAGCTCGGCGACTAACGGGTGGAAAATAGAAGGAAGTCAATGATCTGGCGACGTTTGCCTTTTCTTCTCCTGTGTTCGGCGAGCTACTTGCATGCTGCCGATTTCGCAAAAGACGTGTACCCGGTGCTGCAGAAAGGCGGCTGCGCTGGTTGCCATAACGCGGACGGAGTGGCTTCGGCGACGCGTTTCCAGATGCCTGAGGCCGGGGCTTCGGCGAACGCGGTGGCTCGTTTGTCGCATTCGCTCGGCGCGCTGATTGATCGGAGTGATCCAGAGAAGTCGTTGCTATTGCAGAAGCCTACCAAGCGAGTTGCGCATGCTGGTGGCAAGCGCATCGAGCCGGGGAGTCCCGAAGAGGCGACGTTGAAGGCGTGGATTGTTGAGGCAGCCAAGGGCTCCGGAAATGCTGCGGTGGTTGCTGAGGAGCAACATGAGCCCTCGGGGCCGGTGCTGCGAAGGCTGACGCATGCGCAGTACAACAACACGGTTCGCGATCTGCTTGGCGATGATAGCCGCGTTGCCGATAGCTTCCCACCCGAAGACTTCGTGAACGGGTTTCGCAATCAGTATCAGGCGCAGAACACGTCGCCACTGTTGGCCGAGGCTTACACGGTGGCAGCAGAGAAGCTGGCGAAGAAGGCGTTCGCTGGTGGTGAGAGCAGTTCGGCGGCCCGGAACCCGCGGATCGTTCCCTGCAAGCCAAGCTCGGCTGCGGATGCGGCGTGCCGTGCGCAGTTCGTGAAGAGCTTTGGTCGCAGGGCGTTTCGGCGACCGCTGACGCCCGTTGAACTGGATCGTTATTCGAAGCTGTTTGCTGGCTCGGCGGGGAAGAGCTTCTACGACGGGGCTCGGACGGTGGCAGAGACGATGCTGCAGTCGCCCAACTTCCTGCTGCGTGCCGAGCATGGGTTGGATCCGAAGTGGCGTCCTTATGAGACGGCGAGTCAGCTGTCCTACTTCCTTTGGAACACGATGCCGGATGAGGCGCTGTTGACGGCTGCCGAGAAGGGCGAGTTGGCGACGGCTGATGGTGTCGAGCGTTCGGTGCGTCGGATGTTGAAAGACGATCGGGCGCGGCAGTCGATGAACGAGTTTCTCGCGGAATGGCTTCGTTTCGACAGGCTGTTGAGCACGGTGAAGGATCGACGGACATATCCGCTATTCACCGCGGAAGTGGCGGTCTCGATGGCGGAAGAGACGCGACGCCTGTTCTCGGATCTGGTTTGGAAGGACCGGAACTTCATGGAGTTTTACTCGGCCGAGTACAGCTTTCTGAGCTCCGACCTGGCAAATGTGTATGGACTGAAGACTCCGCCTCAAGAGTACGCGAAAGTCGAGCTGCCTGTATCGAGTGGGCGTGGTGGCGTGCTGGGTCAGGGGACGTTCCTGGTGCTGACCAGCAAGCCGGTGGAGACGTCGCCGACGGCTCGAGGGTTGTTTGTGAGGGAGCAGTTCCTGTGCCAGGAGGTTCCGCAGCCGCCGCCGGGTGTGAATACGAACCTGCCGGCATTGAACAAAGCCAAGCCGATGACGAATCGCGAAAGGCTGGCGATGCACCTAAACAACGAGAGCTGTGCCGGGTGCCATCAGTTGATTGATCCGATCGGGCTCGGGTTTGAGAAGTACGACGCGGCTGGGCAGCAGCGCGAGAAACAGAAGATTACGTTCGTGCCGGGGCGCGGGGAGAAGGAAGATTTTCCGACTACCGTGGAGATCCCATTGGATACCAAGGGCCACGTGGCGGGCATTACCGATTCGGCATTTTCGACCCCGAGGGAACTTGGTAAGATTTTGGCAGCGAGCGCACAATGCCAGGAGTGTGTGGTTAAGCAAGTGTTTCGCTACGCGGCGGGTCGACATGAGACGGCGGCGGATCGTGTGACGATTCGCAAGGCTTATGAAATGTTCAAGGGATCGGACTTCCGGTTCCAGGAGATGTTGGTGGCCCTGACGAAGGGCATGATTTTCGGCAACGGAGAGCAGGCAAGCAATGGCGTCAGTGCATACTAAGGACCGGTCTCTTTCGAGACGATTGTTTTTGCGAGGCGTGTCTGCCTTGACGGGCGCACCGGTAGCGATTGGACTTCCTCCTTTGCTTGCGATGTTCAACTCGAACGGGACCGCATATGCGGCGGAGCCTGCCAAGGCTTTCCCGACGAGGTTTGTGCTCTGGTTCAACGGCAACGGCATCACCGAGAAGTATTGGATTCCGCGCGAGACGGGAGCGGGCTTTGCATTGACGCCATGCTTGGCGCCGCTTGCGCCGTTTCGCAATGACATCCATGTGGTGACCGGGCTCGATAATCCTGCCGCGAGGCTACCCGGTCCGGGCAACGATCACCATCGCTCGATGAGCGCGCTGATGACGGGCACGTCTTTTACCGGGCGTGGCGCTGGTGGGGCTTCGATTGATCACTTGATCGCCGCAAAGGTCGGAGGGCAGACAAGGTTCCGCTCCTTGCAGATCGGCGTCTCGCAGGAGTCGTTTGGCGAGAGCATCCAGCGCAACATGAGCTGGGCCGGTTATGATCGGGCACTTCCGCCGGAGATGTTGCCGCAGAAGTTGTTCGATCGTCTATTCGGCGCTCGCGATACAGATTGGGTATCGCGAAAGCGAAGCATTCTGGATGCTGTGCAGGACGATGCGGCGATCCTCAAGGGCGCGCTGGGTAAGACGGACCAGATGCGCTTGGACGAACATCTTTCGGCTGTTCGAGATGTGGAGCGGTCGATTGCGAGCTTGCCGCCGGAGTATCGGCAGATCGATCCTCCGGAGGCGGACGGCGACATGAAGGATTGGCCAAAGATCGCCAAGCTGCAGAGCGAACTGCTCGTACATGCGCTGGCGTCGGGGCAGACACGGGTTGCTTCGTACATGCTGACCAAGTGCCAGGGGCTCGCGCGGTTCCCGTGGCTTGGATATACAGCGGCGCGGCATCACGACTATACGCATCGCGATGGGAAGGCTCCGGGTGCGGATGGTCCTGACGGACAGCGCATCATGCGCGACATCTGTAAGTGGCATGTCGAGGAGTTCGCGTGGTTCCTCGGGAAGCTCAAGGCGACGCCTGAGGGTGACAGCAACTTGCTGGATCGGACGTCGATCGTCTACGTCCATGAGCACGCGGAAGCCAATGACCACAAGAACAACGGGCTGTCGTTGATCGTAGCGGGTCACGCGGGCGGGCTTGTGACGGGCACGCACACGCGTTCGACCGGGACGGTCGGAGACCTTTACCTCGCGGTTGCGAATAAGGC
>DASQVJ010000289.1:0-6628 GCA_035640835.1 Bryobacteraceae bacterium | reverse complement strand
AATCTTTGAGGACTGGCCTTATGACGCCCAGTTGAAAAGTACTATGACTGACTCTTGTCTGCTCCCCGTTCACTTCGTTATCCCCGCGCACAATGAAGCACAGAGCATTCGCGCAGTCATTCAGCGAGTTTGGACCTACTTCCCAAATGCTCACATAGCTGTCATTAACGACTGTTCGCGTGATGAGACGGCCGCAATCGCCGCAGACGCCGGCGCAACGGTAATCAATCTTCCGTTCAATGGCGGTTATGGAGTGGCGCTTCACACGGGGCTGCTCTGGGCGCAGCGTCGCGAGGCTCCATATGTCATAACGCAGGATGCAGATGGTCAGCACGACCCCAAGGAGGCACTCAAACTCGTTGAGCCCGTCGCGAGTGGAATAGCAGATGTCGCGATCGGTAGCCGTTACCTGCCGGGTGCTTTGCAATACAAGGTCCCATTATCACGACGACTGGGCTCGTGGCTGCTGGCGAAGACGCTTTCCTTGCTGATGGGCAAAACCATTACGGATTCGACGACCGGTTTCCAGTGCCTGAATGCCCGGGCGCTGGCTACTTACCTGGCGCTTCCCAATTTTCCTGATAAGAGCCCGGATGCGGACATGCTGCTATATGCGCATCGGTCGGGATGCCGGGTGCTCGAAGTCTCGACCGCCATGTATGCGGACGAAGGCACGGAGTCGATGCACGGGCTCATCAAGTCGATGTTCTACATGCCGAAGATGTTTGTTTCGCTACTCGGGATGCTTTTGATGCGGCCTCCGGTGGTTCTTGCGAAGGATCAGCGATGATGAACGCTCTCGGACTCTGGATCCAGGAAGGCGCTACGGGGATAACTCCGCACGCACGGCTCTTTATTCTGTTGTGCGGGATCGGTTTGTGCCTGTGGACGGCGAAGCAGTTGAGCCGGAGATCCGTCCTGGTGTCCACCTGCGTCGTGTTGATTGCGATCGGCGTGGCGCTGGTGGTGTTCTCCGCCATTCCGGACGTATTTGACAACATCTCGTATTGGGTCGGGGTGAAGTATCCCCCGGTTCTCTATCTCGTGATTTGCGTGCTTTGCCTGATGCTCTTGATCCTGTATCTGACAGTTCGCCTGTCGCTGGTCGACTATCGCTGCCGTCGACTGGGCGAAGAACTCGCGATACTCCGGACAGAGCTAAACGAAGATCGATCACACCACCAACGTGAACCAATAGGCGCCGGCAAACCGTGGACTTGATGAGCTGGGGGACCCTGAAGGCCCTCCGCCGAAGACGTGCGAAGGCATCAGGCTCCTTATACGGTGATTCCGAGTCAGCACCCCGTCCCGTCAACTCGAACCCGTCAATCGAAAATTTTACGATCCTATTGGGCCTGTTTTGCCTGGGCCTGCTCGTTCGAATATTCTTCAACTACCTTTACAAGCCGATGCCTTGGCCTGATGCGCTTACGTACATACGGAGCGGCGCGAGCCTGTGGCGGAGTGGACGGATCGACTCGGATCTCGTAATGCCTTTGTACCCGGCCGTTATTGGCTTCATCGGTCCCACAGCGGTTCTCTGGCTGCAGATTGTTTTGTCGGCCGGGTTCGCGATGCTCGCCTATGCATTAGCGCTCGACATATCCGGCAGCATTGCCGCGGCGCGTGTTGCGGGGCTGATCATGGCCCTCGATCCGGTGACGGCGTTCTACACGACCCAGAGGCTCACGGAGACGCTCTACACGGTTCTGTTGGCGGCTGCAGTGCTGACGTGGTATCGAGCGCGTTATGCCTGGGGCATGCTCTTATTCGTGCTGTCGCTGATGGTGCGTCCGACGATCGATCTCCTCGGACCGTTCCTTGTTCTCGCCTTCTTGTGGGTCAATGAGCGGCGCCTGACGGCCCGGAGAGCTTTTGGACAACTGGCGCTCTATGCGGTGATCTACGTAGCCGTAATGGCGCCCTGGTGGTGGCACAACTACCAAAAGTACGGCACGTTCGTGAGGTTGAACCTCGGCGATGGGATTGTCTGCCGTGTGGAGCAGAACGAGGTGTTCGACGTCGCAGGGATCGATTGGAAGCGGCTCGAGCCCATCATGACGGAGTTTCGCGATGTGGCAGATCCTGTGCAACGCAATCAGAATTACCGAGACGCGGCGTTGCGCTACGTGCAGGAAAACCCGGGTAAGTACGTCGTCTTCTCCATTCGGCGCTTCTTTCGATTCTGGTCTCCGGTGATGGACCAAAGCGATGAGTTTTTGCACTCGCGCAAGTTACGAGCCGTGAGCTTGATGGCAACCCTTCCGGTGCTCGTGGGCTTTGTGCTCGCACTCGCAGCGAGTACTCGCAGGCTGCTGATGAGGATGCTTCCGGTGCTGCTTGTGATCGCGTATCTCACAGCAGTTCACGTGGCGACTCATGCGCTGGTTCGATATCGTGTGCCGCTGACGCCTCTGGTGGCGGCGATTTCGGCAATGTTCTGGTCGTGGCTCATCGTCTGGGGACGGCGGCAGCGACAGCCGGCCGTGGTTGCAGAGATTTCGAGCCATGCCGATCGTGCGTTCTCGCCCGGCGCGAGTAAGGAAGCTAGCGGAGAACCGAGAGAGTCCCCTGTGCGGAAGTGCCAGGATACGGAGTGAGCCACTGCGTCCGGTCCGGATTCGATGGTTGCACGAGCCACGCGCGGCGGTCTTGGAAGTATTGGAGCAGTTGCTGATTCTCCTCGGGCCCCATTTCGCGCGCCCACACGACTTTGGATCCGTCAATATCGGCGCCGTTGAAGACCCAGTCCATGTGGGGATCGGCGGTGGATCGATAGCGCACGATTGCCAGGTGCTTGCCAGGGAGTTTCTCCAACTGTGCGAGGACGAGCGCGCGGTTCCTCAGTCGCGACTTCGTGTAGGTCCAGTAGAGGACATCCTCTCCGTAAATGTCAGCTCGCAGAACAGCGCAGGCGGTGAGTGTCAAGAACACCACCACTGAAAGAACCGGAATCGAGCGGGAGAGGAAGAGTCCCGCGGGCTTACCTGAGGGCTGCCAGTCGCGCAATCGTCGAAGTCCTTCGGTGATCAGGATGAACACCAAGCCTGTTGTGGCGGCGTGATAGTAGGGCGGGCCCCAGGTTGCGGCGAGTGTTCCGATAGCCGTGAGGCAGATGATGGCGAGCAGCACACGCAATCGCCGATCCCACCAGAGCCATGGCACCATGATCAACACGGGTATGGTAAACACGGGACGAATGAAGAATTTCCAGTATTCCTTGACCCGCCAATACATTTCGCGAGCGTATCCGGCCGGCTCTTGTATTCGCTCCCACAGTGGGAGTTCCCAGCCGACATAGAAGTCGCGGAACATCGCGTGCTGATAGACGGGCTCGGGATCAGGCTTCTGCCAGACGAATGGATGGGCGATGTTGCGGCCTTGACGCCCCAGTGCATAGGGGTTCTTTAGCGGACTACCGGTGACCTTCCAGTTGTAGACCGCCAGGAATGTGATCAAGACCATCATCGAAGCGGCCATGGGTGCGACAAAGCGCCAGACCTTCTGCGATCGAGGGACTCCGTCATCGGACCGTAACAGGGTCCAGAGGAGCACTGCGGCCACAGGCAGCAGTACGAACAAAGCTTCGAATGGTCGCGTCGTCGCGAGCAGTCCCACGCCGAAAGCCATCAAGAGAGCGTCCTTGACTCGTGGCGCGCGCTGGATCCTCGGCAGCGCTCCGAGCACGAGGACACCTCCGAGGGCAGTTACGGCGCCGCCCCAGTAGGTGTTCGTCCAGTAGGGGAAGACGCCCAGTCGAAGTCCGGCAAGCAGCCCTCCTAATAGCGCCCACCCCGGCGAAGTCCAGGCTTGCAGCATCCAACAGATGCCTGCGCACATCGCCGCAATGCTCAGAAGGACTCCGGCCCAGGGATGTCCAAATACGACTTGTCCCAAGGCCAGGAAGAGGCCTTGCGCGGGCGGACGGATGGAGGAGTACGTCGGGTGTTGGAGAACCTGAAAGCTTTCGAGATGAACGGCCATCGGGTGCGGAGGATTCGCCAGGCGGCCGTGAGCGAAGGTGTCGGCGGAAAGGAGGTAACTAAACTCTTCCTGGATGGCCGGAACCGGTACCTGGAGGAAGGGCAGCAGGAACAGCCGGGCAATGACGGGGAATGCCGCGCACAACAAAATGGAGGCTCCGCGTTTTTGTGCGAACGCAGAACCCGCTCGTTCCACTGACTCCAGCCAAGAGGACGCGAACCTCGGTATTGCAAATGCCAAGCCGATTGCTATGACGAGAAGCAACAGCTCGAGCAGCAGAAAGACTAGGTAAGAAATGCTCATGAGGATCAGGAGGCACAAAAATACCGCCTTAGAGTTTCGCACAGGAAGTCGAGGAAGTTGGCCAGTTTAGCGCTGAGTTCACGGAAACTTTTGTAAAGTGTTTGCACAACAGGGGCGTGCGTTGGGCTGAAGGCCGAGGAAGCGTGAGCGCTGCACCTTAATGGGATGGAAGTGACGCGGGGGAAGAACGGGTGAGGGGTGCAGGCTCTCTGTTTGAAGAGGTCGGCCTGAAGGCGTCCGCCAACCTTCGCCAAGGCTTCGGCTGGCAAGCAGGGAAGCGTACCGTCGAAGCAGAGGGCGCGGTTACAATCAGGCCAGGAGTTGTTGGGCGACGGTGCCGTGGACATCCGTCAGCCGGAAGTTGCGGCCTTGGGAACGGTACGTGAGCTTTGTGTGATCGAAGCCGAGCAGGTGAAGCACGGTGGCGTGGAGGTCGTGGACGTGGACCTTGTCCTTTGTGACGTTGAAGCCGAGCTCGTCGCTTTCGCCTAACGTGATTCCGGGCTTGATGCCGCCGCCTGCCATCCACATCGTGAATGCATTCGGGTGATGATCGCGACCATCGTTGCCGCCCTGCACCATGGGCGTTCGACCGAACTCGCCACCCCAAAGGACGAGCGTGTCGTTCAGCAATCCGCGTTGTTTCAAGTCCATTACGAGCGCGGCACAAGCACGATCGGTATCCGCGCAATTCTTCTTGAGATCTGCGACGAGGTTGCCGTGTTGGTCCCAAGCCTCGTGGTAGAGCTGAACGAAGCGGACACCACGTTCGACGAGCCGCCGGGCTAACAGGCAGTTCATGGCGAACGAAGGCTTGCCGGGCTCAGCGCCGTACAGCTCGAGCGTCTCCTTCGATTCTTTCGAGAGGTCCATCAACTCCGGCGCGCTTGATTGCATGCGGAAAGCCATCTCGAAGGAGTTGATGCGTGTCGCGATCTCGGGGTCATTCGTGACGCCCAGTCGCATTTCGTTGAGCTTTTTGATGGAGTCGAGCGACTCTCGTTGTGTGTCGGGATCGATGCCCTCGGGGTTCGAGAGATAGAGAACGGGATCGCCCGCGCTTCGGAAGGTTACGCCTTGATAGACGGTGGGCAGGAATCCGCTGCCCCAGCAGGAGTTGCCGCCGCTTGGACCCTTCTTGCCTGAACTGAAGACGACGAAGGCCGGCAGATCTTTTGACTCGCTGCCTAAGCCGTAGGTGACCCATGCGCCCAGACTCGGGCGCCCGAACTGCTGGGATCCCGTGTTCATCAATACCTGGCCGGGCGCATGATTGAAGGCGTCGGTCACCATGGACTTCACGATCGCAACATCGTCGACGATCTTTGTGAAGTGTGGCAATAGCTCCGAGACCTCAGCACCACTCGCGCCGTATTTCGCGAACTTGAACTTCGGGCCTAGGAGCTTGGAGTTCGGGTTGATGAAGGCGGCTCGATAGCCTTTCAGGAGGTCGGGAGGCGGCAAGGTGCCGTCGAACTTCGCGAGCTGCGGCTTGTTGTCGAACAGCTCGAGGTGGCTCGGGGCGCCCGCCATGAAGAGGAAGATGACGTTTTTCGCCTTGCCCGCGAAGTGTCCTTGCTTGGGCGCCAGCGGGTCCGACGCCGTTGCGGCGGACGCAGGATCCGCAAGCAAAGCATGAAGCGCCATGGAGCCCACGCCCACACCGCACTGTTCCAGGAACCATCGCCGCGCAATCTGCTGAGGCTTCATCGATCTACTCCTTCGTTATTGTCTCGTCCAGATTGAGCAACACGCGCGACACCACCGTCCACGCCGCTGCATCCGCCGCATTCGCGCCTGCAGGTAAAGCTGGCCGCACATTCGTATCGTTCGCCGCTACCTTCCACGCATCCTTGCCGTCTTGCGAGAACCGTTCGCGATTTTTCTTAAGGAGCGCCAGCAACTCGTGAGTCTCTGCATCAGAGGGTGCGCGCCCCAAGACTCGACGCCACGCGTAGCGCACTCGATCGGCGTCGGCCGAGCCGCCTTCATTCAGTGTCCGTAATGCCAGGGCTCGAGCTGCCTCGAGGAACAAGGGCTCGTTCAAGGTCGTCAGGGCCTGCAATGGCGTGTTCGATCGAGGACGGCGTACGCATGAAGTATCTCCGTTCGGCGCATCGAAGTTCTGCAACATCGGATAAGGCACGCTGCGATAGCGGAAGGTGTACAGAGCGCGACGATATCGATCGCCATCCTTGGCTTCATTCCAGATCTTGGGTCCGTAGCTGGCGGGAGGTTGGAACAGGAACTCGGGCGCTGGAGGGAAGACGCTCGGGCCACCGACTCTCTCGCTTAAGAGCCCGCTCGCCGCAAGTGCGATGTCGCGAACGACTTCCGCATC
>DASQVJ010000288.1:0-4989 GCA_035640835.1 Bryobacteraceae bacterium | reverse complement strand
CGCCAGTCCGACCTGCCGAGCCCAACCAGAACCGCGGTCGGCAGAACGCGAGCAACAACTGGCAACAGCAGCAGTGAAACAGCTGAAAGGGTCAGCAGCAGCCGAGAAACTCTCTCCCCCAAACCGTGTGCCGATCCGAGTGCCATCAGCCCGGCAAGTGCCGGCAGCGTCGGCAGCACATAGGCGGGCAACTTATTGCGAGACGCTGAGAAGAACAGCAGCCCCCACCCCACCCACGCTATGAAAAACAGCAGGCGTTGATCACCTAACACTTCCCGTCGAACAGCGCCGATCAACAGCGGCCACCAGGGAAATAGTAAGCCGACTACCACTGGGAAGTAGAACCACCAGGGCTGCTCGTGTTGCAGCAGATCCGAATCGAACCGCCGAAAGTGATGCCGGACGAAGAAATCGTCGATGAACGGCCATCCATTCTGCAGGTAACACAGCCAGTACCAGGGTCCGGCCACGACCAGCGCAGCGAGCCCAATCACCCCGATGTCCACCCATCGACGACGCCACAATAACGCAATCACCAATGGGAGCGCGAGCACCAACGGCACCAGACCTTTGGCCAACACTGCCAGCCCCAGCAGCGCCCCCACGACCGCTGACCTTCGCCACTCGACCCGACCGGGCTCGAGTAACGGCATGCCCGTCAACATCGCTGCAGCCAGCGCCGCCGACATCGGCAGGTCGGTAATTCCGATCTGACTGAGCGCCACCCAACCCGCGCTCGTCCCAAGGATCCCGGCCGCGTACCAACCCGCAAGCTCCCCAAACTCAATCGACATTCGCCGCCAGAAGTACGCGAGGAACGCGATGCTCACCAGCGCAACCCCGGCGCGCGGAGCCACATCATCCCCGAGCCCCAGACGAAAGCCCACTGCGGTCATCCAATACAGCAGAGCGGGTTTTTCGAACCACGGCGAGCCCCAAAGCCTGGGAGTCACCCAATCGCCTGACCAGGCCATCTCACGCCCGATCGCCGCGTAACGGGGCTCATCCGGACCGAGTAGCCCCACTCGATCCATCGCAAAAATGTACAAGAAGAACGCCGCCACAAGCCCGATCAGAGCCTTGCGCAGCAGGGCAGGACGCACGCCTCAAGTATAATGGCGAGCAATGTGGAGGGCTGTCGTGCTTGTGCTTGCGCTCGTTCTGGGCGCCTATGCCTTCGAGCTCGAGTGCACTTGCGACCCGAAGACTCCCGAGTCCCTCAAAGTTCGCCAATGCAGCCTCTGCTCTGAAGCCGAAAAGCATCCCACTGACGAGGCTGTCTTCTTTCTCAAGGACATCAACCCACGCAAGCCGAACCGTTGGCTTGCACTACCCAGAGCACATGGCGGTGATGCACATCATCTTCATGAGATGGCGCCGGCCGAGCGCACCGCTCTCTGGACCGCTGCGATTGCAAAGGCTCGCGAACTGTTCGGCGACGATTGGGGACTCGCCTACAACGGCTTGAAAGCGCGCACCCAGTGCCATGCTCACATCCACATCGGACGATTCTTAAAGGCCGTCGAGACCGACAGTTTTATACTCGTCAGCAAGCCTGACGAGATCCCCGCTCCGCCAAACGAAGGCGTGTGGGTTCATCCCGTTGGGGACAAACTCCACGTACACACCGGCGAGCAAATTACCGAAACAGTTCTCCTCCGCTAACCCATGAGTCTTCTCGAAATCACCAAGCTTCCAACGGCGGCCAACAGCGCCATCCAACTGCATCCAACCGACAACGTCGCCGTCGCGCGCGTGCCGCTTTCGCCGGGTCAGCACCTCGACATCGCAGGTCGCGAGATCACTGTCCGCGACTCAATCCCTGCCGGACACAAAGTTGCGATTGAACCGATCCCCTCGGGTGAGATCATCCATCGCTACGGTCAAAACATCGGCCGCGCCAAGACGTTCATCGAAGCCGGGTCCCACGTGCACGTCCACAACATGGGGTTCGAGGAGTTCACGCTCAACTACGAGTTCCCGACAACCGAAGTCAGCCCTCAGCCCTACACTGGCAGGATGCCCACGTTCCTCGGCTATCGACGTGAGGACGGCCGGGTCGGCACACGCAATTACATCGCGGTCGTTGCAGCGAGCAACTGCGCCGCACACACGGCGGAATGGATCGCCCGGAGCTACGAAAACGAGAGTCTCCCTCCGGGTGTCGACGGCATCGTCGCGTTCCCTCACGGCGAAGGCTGCGGCATGAGCATCGGCCCGGACACGCAGCAACTGCAACGCACGCTCGCGGGAGTCCTGGCTCATCCCAACGTTGCGGGCGCCGTCATCTTAGGCCTCGGCTGCGAAGTAAACCAAATCGATCACTATCTTGGACCGAACGCGCCGCGATCTTCCCGCCTCATCGGGATGACGCTCCAGGAAACAGGCGGTACGCGAGCCACCGTGGAGCACGCCCGCAACGCGATCGCGCCTTTGATCGAACAAGCCGCCGCCGAGCAACGCGTGGACGTCCCGGCATCGGGCATCATCCTGGGCCTGAACTGCGGCGGATCGGATTCTTTCTCCGGCATCACCGCCAACCCCGCTCTTGGTATCTGTTCCGACATGCTCGCTGAGATCGGGGCCGCTTCCGTGCTCGCAGAAACGACGGAGATCTTCGGCGCCGAGCATCTGCTGGTCAAGCGCGCCCGCAACCGCGCCGTTGCCGAGCGACTGCTCTCGTTCGTACGCGGCTACAAGGAGTACCTCGCACAGTTCAAAGGCAGCAGCTTCGACGACAACCCCTCGCCCGGCAACAAGGCTGGTGGCTTGACGAACATCGTCGAGAAGTCTCTCGGAGCTGTCGCCAAAGCCGGAGCCTCCACATTGAATCAGGCGGTCGACTACGCCGAGCGCATCGAAGGCCCGGGCTTCGTGTTCATGAACACGCCTGGCTACGATCCTGTTTCGCTCACTGGACTCGCCGCCGGCGGGTGCAACCTGATCGCGTTCACCACCGGACGCGGCAGCGCCATCGGCTTTCCGACGGTGCCCGTGATTAAGATCGCGTCCAACAGCGCCACCTACCGCCGCATGCGCGACAACATGGACGTCAACGCCGGCCGCATCGCCGACGGCGACGCGACAGTCACCGACGTCGGCCAGGAAATTTTCGAGCTCGTGTTGCGAGTCGCATCCGGCGAACGCACGGCCGCGGAGAGACTCGGCCACCAGGAATTCGTGCCCTGGCGCATCGGCCCCGTGATGTAGCTCCGCTGTACAGCTTCAGACTTCCGTCTGACCCGGATTTCTCAAGCAACCTCACTTGTCCTCGGTCGATCGCCGTCTGCCACCCGCTTGACATTTGTACCCTAGAGATCTAGGGTAGGTCCCTAGGGATGGCACCACTCGAGCTCTTGATTTTGAAATCTCTGGAGAGCGGACCGAATCATGGTTTCGGCATCACGCTGCATGTGCAAGAGGCTTCGGGCGGGCTTCTGGGAGTCGAGGAAGGATCGCTGTATCCCGCCTTGCACCGGCTGGCGAAAGAAGGCGCACTCGCAGCAGAGTGGAGCACAACGGCGGCTGGCCGGCGAGCACGGTTCTACAGCCTGACGCCGGCTGGACGAAAGCGCCTCGCCAAGGCCGAGCAGCAATGGGCAGTGGTCGCGAAAGGCATGGCTCGGCTGTTGAGGTTTGCGTGAACTGGGACGACGAGTTGGAGTCGCACATATCGATGCGCGCCGAAGCCAATGAGCGCGCCGGAATGGATCCGGTAGAGGCGCGAAGGGCAGCGGAGAGGGCGTTTGGGAATCGAGCATTGATCAGTGAGGAGGTGAGAGCCGTGAACGTTCCGCTTTGGCTCGATCAGTTGAGGCAAGACCTTCGCTACGCAATCCGCGGGTTCCTTCGCTCACCGGGTTTTACGCTCGTTGCGTTAGCCGCTCTGACGTTGGGGATCGGTGCGTCCACAGCGGTGTTCAGCTTCGTCGATCGCCTTCTGTTCCGGCCGTTGCCTTATGTCCACGAGCAGGAGTTGGTCTGGTTGGGTATGACGGCGCCGATCGGGGGCGGAAGCGAGTTCATCCTCGAGCAGAACTATACGGCGTGGCGAAGACAGCAGAGCCCGTTCTCGGCAATAGCTGCGACAGCCGGTGTCGGCGACTGTAGCCTCACAGAGTTGAGTCCCGTACGATTGCGCTGCTCCCGCGTGAGCGCGAATTATCTTTCCCTGTTCGGTTACCGGCCCCTGGCAGGACGCGACTTCCGCGAAGAGGATGAGCGCACGGGTGCACCGCAGGTGGCGATGATCTCGCGCGGGCTCTGGATGGAGCGGTTCGGCGGCGGCGAGCTATCGGGCAAGACGTTGGAGATCGACGGCACGCCTACGGCGATTGCCGGTGTGCTGCCGCCCGATTTCGAGACACCGTCGCTGGCGCGTGTGGATGTGCTGCAGGTCCTCGGACTGGATGAGAACAAGCCGCATTCCGCTCCCGCGCTGCTTCTTAACGCGTTTGCCCGATTGCGGCCGGGAGTGAGTCCGGCCACAGCGCGGGCACAAATGGAGCCGCTGTTTCAGGATGCATTGAAATCCGTGCCTCCCGGATTTCGCAGAGAAGTGCAGTTTGTGATCTATCCTTTGCGGGATCGGCAGGTACGGGATAGTGAACGTGCGGCACTGCTGCTCTTAGGCGCGGTGTCCTTTGTGCTTCTGATCGCTGTGGCGAATGTTGCCAATCTCTTGCTCGCGAGAACCACAAGCAGGCGCCGTGAACTCGCGGTCCGCGCTGCCATAGGCGCGGGAAGAACTCGACTGATGCGGCAGGCGCTGACCGAGAGCCTGCTGTTGGGCGCCCTTGGCGGGGTGAGCGGGTTGCTGTTTGCCTCGATGTTGCTGCGTGTGTTCCGGCAGCTCGCGCCAGCCGGCATTGCGCGCTTGGACGAAGCGGTGGTTGATTGGCGCATCGCGGGATTCTCCCTGCTTGCAACAGGTATCGCATCCGTGCTGTTCGGCCTGGCGCCGGCGATGCAGAGTCCCTCGCCGGAAAC
>DASQVJ010000287.1:0-4299 GCA_035640835.1 Bryobacteraceae bacterium | reverse complement strand
GGGCAGTGCAGTTCTCGAATCCCGACGCCCACGAGATGACGGGCGTGCCGCTGCATGTCCCGCTGCATCCGACACAGCTCTACGAGGCCATCGCGGAGTTCGTGATTTTCGCCGTGCTGATGGCGCAATTCCGTAAAGAGCATCGACCCGGCGCGATCATCGGCCTGTACCTGATCCTCTATTCGATCGTTCGATTTGTCGTCGAATTCGTTCGACACCATGAACAGGCATTGCCGTTCGGGCTTCCCCTTTCGCTGACGCAGTGGATTAGTCTGGCGATGATTCTGCTCGGGGCCTACCTGTATGTTCGCGCAAGCGCGGTGCCGCAGGCTCGCCCTTCCGAAGCCTAGCCGGAGTTGTCTCTCGCAAAGCCGCCAAGCTCGCCAAGAAAAACGTTGCGCGGCCGCTAACTTCGATCTAAGAACCTAACGCGCGACAATAGCCTCCGATGGCGAACATCCACCCCTTTCGTGCGTACCGCTATGCCGAATCCTCAGGACCCTTGCAGGATCTTGTTACCCAGCCTTACGACAAGATCTCGCCGGAGATGCAAGCTCGATATCTTTCGTTGAATCCTCGCAACCTGGTGCGCGTGATCCTTGGACCGGAGGAAACGGGCGATTCGGCGGAGAACAATCGCTACACTCGCGCCCAGCGGTTCTTCGAACAGTGGATTGCCGAAGGCATCCTGGTGCAGGATTCCGAGGACAGCCTTTACACCTATAGCCAGGAGTTCCTGGTTCCCGACAGCGACGAAAGAGTGGTGCGGAAAGGCTTCATCGGCCTTGGTGATGTGGTGCCGTACGAAGACAAAGTCGTTCACCGGCATGAGCTCACCCTGTCCGGCCCGAAGAAGGATCGCATGCAAGTGCTGGAGGCAACCAAGGCACACTTCGGCCAAATTTTCGTGCTGTACGAAGATGCGGAGCACGCGGTCGAGTCGCTGCTCGAGAGCAATCGCACAGGGCTGGTGTCGGAAGTGACGGATGAGTACGGAACCATTCATCGGCTGTCACGTGTGGTCGACACCGAGGCTATTCGGCAGATCCAGCAGGCCATGTGTGACAAGAAGCTGGTGATCGCGGACGGTCACCATCGATACGAAACGGCTGTGCAGTTCCGTCTTAATCATCCGGAACTGAAGGGAGCCGATCGCGTGATGATGACATTCGTCAACATGCATTCCGACGGTTTGCGCATTCTGGCGACTCATCGAGTGCTGCGCAACTTCGGACCGATCGACGGAAAGAACTTCCTGAGCAAAGCGGCCGAGGAGTTTCGAGTTTTCAGAGTGCCAGATCCGGCGGCACTGACCCAACTGTTCGCGCAGCCTGCAAAAGAACTGATTCGAATTGGGGTGATGCTTCGGGGCTCGCCGGGGATCTATGTTCTCGAAAAGGAACGCCGGGATGAACTGGACGTCGCGGTTCTCCATGACCGGATTTTCGGTGGGTTGCTGGGAATTAGCGAAGAAGACGTCAGGAACGAGAAGCACATCCGCTATATTCGCGGACTTGAAAATGCTACGGATCTCGTGAAAAGCGGCGACGCGGATGCTGCCTTCCTGCTGGAAGCCGCGACCATCGACCAGGTGGCGAGAACGGCTCTTAGCGGCGGTGTGATGCCACAGAAATCAACCGATTTCTATCCCAAGCTGCTCACCGGGCTTACGATTTATCGCATCGAGAACTGACAGTAGCTAGCGATTGACCGCATCCTCATAACAGCGCTTGACGCACTCGCCAACCGCTATAAAGGCATCGAGGTCTGTTGGTTTCCTCAGGAAGCAATTCGCGCCCAAGCGCTTTCCTTCCTGCCGCTCATCAGGCGCGCTGGAGCTGGTGAAGATCACGACCGGAGTCGTCTTAAAAAGCTGGTGTTGTTTGAGACGCCGGAGAACATCGAGTCCGTGATATCCAGGCAGATTCAGGTCGAGAATAAACAAATCGGGTGGCGGATTCACCGTTTCGGGCGGTGACGACTCGATGAATGCGATCGCCTGCGTACCGTCTTTGATCACTTGCAATTGATACGAACCGATGTGCTCATTCAAAGCTTGCTTTAGCAAATACACATCGCTCGCGCTATCTTCCACAACGATGATCTGCATTACTTTCGGGGGGGTGCCCACCGTCGCAACGTGCGTCAAGCTCCATTATAGGGTGTAGGAAAAAGGTCGCCTCAGTGCGCCGATATGGGCCCGAGCGGTTTCTGCGCCGTGGTTCGTAGCATATTCAGATCGTGTTCGCTCAAGGCACTCGAGAACACGGCTACCTCGTCCATGAGCCCTGTGTAGCTGACGCCCAGACGGATCGCCAGCAGTTTGGGATCCCAGGAGAAGCTCTCTCGAACCGCACCAGTTGTGCCAATCCGCTTGCCGTCGACGAATAATGTCGCCGAACCCTTTTCCGTTCCGAGCGCTGTCCAAGTGATCGCAATGTGGGTCCAGCGGTCAGCAGCGAACGGAGGCTTCTGCAACACGACAAGACGATTGGTGAAGTCCGGATTCTGATCGGGCGGACGATTCGCCGGGTTCCACTCTTTGAGCGCGCCAAATGTGCCAAGACGGAAGTGTCTCGGCCGCTCGTCTTTGGTGAAGTCCACCCAGATCGC
Source organism: Bryobacteraceae bacterium (assembly GCA_035640835.1). Classification (GTDB taxonomy): domain Bacteria; phylum Acidobacteriota; class Terriglobia; order Bryobacterales; family Bryobacteraceae; genus DASQVJ01. The sequence continues at coordinate 1,686 of DASQVJ010000287.1, read as the reverse complement.
CGAGTCGTTGTAGGCTTTGTCGGTGATCTGCACGGGGTCGCAGAAGCCGGGCGCCAACTCGGTCTGAGGATCAAGCTTTAGCCAGAAGGAGAATGTGCCCGCAGCAGGGGTGACGTGATCTGTCCCCCGAAAGAAAAGGGCGGCCTTATTCTCGGATCGAAATCGCAGGGCACCACCGCCGCCGACTCCGGCACCTTTCTCGATGGCGACGTCGACATCGCCGACCCCTGGCTGTGCAGCGCTTTGCTCCTTATAGCTCGGCGCGTTGTAGATACGTTTGTCGCCGCGGGCGTACGCTGCATCGACGACATCCTCAAAGCTCGCGTGCAGTGTGAGAACGCCGCGTAAGGCCTCCGGTATCTCAGCTGCCTGCATGCCCGCGAGCAAGCCAAAACAGCACGCCCACTTACTCCATCGGCGCCACATCATCGAGATCGTTCGTTCGGTTCTCAAACTTAGTGCACTCCTTCAGGAACACAACATTGATTCGTCCGATTGGACCGTTGCGCTGTTTTGCCAGGATAATCTGGGCCTGGCCTTTCAAATCTTCGCGGTCAGGCTTATAGACTTCCTCGCGATAGATGAACATCACGAGGTCGGCGTCCTGCTCAATGGACCCCGATTCACGAAGGTCGCTAAGTTGCGGCACGTGATCGCCGGGCCGCTGCTCCGGCGCACGACTCAATTGCGAAAGCACCAGGAACGGAACCTTCAAGTCCTTGGCGAGGAGCTTGAGGTTTCGCGAGATGAAGCTGACTTCCTGGTTGCGATTCTCGTACCGTCCGCGACCTGTCATGAGCTGCATGTAGTCGATCACCACGAGTCCAAGCCCGTGCTCCGCTTGCAATCGCCGCAGCTTTGCCTGCACGTCGATGATGCCGACGCCCGCCGTGTCATCGATGAACAGCGGCGCTTCCACCAGCTGCGCCGCGGCAACTTGCAGTTTCCGACGCTCATCGCCATTCAGGTAGCCGGCGCGGAACTTCTGCTGATCCACACGAGCGGCGGCACAAATCATACGAGTCAGCAGCGACTCTTTCGACATTTCGAGCGAAAAGATAGCGACGGTTCGCGGATCCGTCGGATTGGTCGCAACGTGCTGCGCCATGTTCAAAGCCAGAGCAGTCTTTCCCATCGAGGGTCGTGCCGCGAGAATGACCAGCTCACCTTCGTGTAACCCGGCGGTCATTTCGTCGAACTTGAGAAATCCTGTGCTGAGGCCCTTAATGCGTTTGCTCGGATCGAGAAAGACGTTGAGGCCGCCTTCAAACTCGCGGATAATGCGCGCCGGATTGGCAAACGAATCGCTGACCTGGCTCGAACCCAGCTTGACGAGCGTTTCTTCTGCGCTCGTCAGAATGTCAAGGGGATCTTCCGTGTCGTTTAAGGCGCGATCGATCATCTTGTGCGAGGCGAAGATGATCTTTCGCAGCATGGATTTTTCTTTCAGGATCCGGATCCAGCTGTCGATGCTGAACATCACCGGCATGCCGTCATCGAGCGACACGAGGTAGCTAAGACCATCGATTGCTTCGAGTTGGCCGTTCTTCATCAACTCGTTTGCTACGGTGACACGGTCGATGCGCTCGCGGCGCTCGGCAAGTTCGTGCATGCGAGCGAAGATTTTTCGATGTTTCTCGAGACTGAAATCGTCGGCTTCAATGGCTCCGGCGACTTGCAGGAAGA
>DASQVJ010000286.1:0-4760 GCA_035640835.1 Bryobacteraceae bacterium | reverse complement strand
GGGTAAGCAAGGATCGCGAAGTCGGGCCGCGATCCGAGGCGGTCGATTGGATCGGAGGCGGAGGGGTTGCCTGAGTCGAAGTGCGTCGCTGCTGTGGAGGCAAGATGGCCGCCGGCCGAGAATCCCCAAACCCCGATTCGGTCCGGCCGGATCTTGTACTCAGCGGCGCGACTCCGAACTGTGCGAATCGCACGCTGCACATCGAGCATCGGCGAGGGGTGATGGTAGCGGGGCCCGAGCCGATATTCAAGTACGAACGCGGCGACGCCGAGATTGTTCAGATACTCGGCGATCTGCTTGCCTTCGTGATCGATCGCTAGACGACCGTATCCGCCGCCGGGACAAACGACTATGGCCGTGCCGGTGTTCCGGGCTGCGGCGGGCAGGTAGGTCGTCAACTTCGGGATGTCGCGATCTTCCTGACCCAGCGCACCAGGCGCGCCGTTCGCCCATAACGGTTCCGGCCGTGGTTGTGCCATAGCTGCAAAGATCAAGAAGCTCCCCAACGCAAGTCTCATGCGCTCACACCCGATTCTTCGATCACCAGATCACCTTTATCAGCATTCAACGTGGCCATGCAACCCAAAGGCAATGTGAGCTGATCGCTCGTGTGGCCAATGGTCAGGCCCGAAAGCACCGGGACCTTCAAGGTGCCCAGGACATTGTCGACGACTTCGCCCACCGATACGGAAGAATCGCCAGGGTCGCGGCAATCAGCACACTCGCCCCAGACTACGCCGCTGGCCGCGTCGAGCTTCCCGGCAAGCTTTAGTTGCATCAGCATGCGGTCGAGCCGATAGGGCGCCTCGCCGACGTCCTCAATGCAGAGGATCTTTCCGCGCGTATCGATCTCGTATGGCGTACCCATGAGTGCGGAGATCAGCGAGAGATTGCCGGCAATCAGCTGTCCCCTTGCGACACCTCCACGTACGGTGCGCAGAAGGTGCTCGGGGCGAATCGCGCCGTTGTCGGGTGGATTCGTCACAGCACCCAGCGGTTTTGTTTCAAACAGGGCCCGGCGGAAGTGTTCCTCTGTGTAGGCGTTGAATCTGGAAAGTGCAACCGGGCCATGGAACGTCACGAGACGGCATTTCTGATGGATCGCAAGATGAAGCGCCGTGATGTCGCTGTAGCCGACCAGCACCTTGGGATTGCGTCGGATCAGGTCGTAGTCGAGCTCCGCGAGCAGTTGGCCCGATCCATAGCCTCCTCGTATGCAGAAGATGCCGGCGACCTCCGGGTCCGCGAAGAAGTCATGCAGGTCTGCCACTCGTTCGGCGACCGTGCCACCTGTGAAGGCGAACTTCTTGGCGACGCTTTTACCAAATCGGTAACGCAGCCCGAAGTACTTCATGGTGCGCTCGACCAGCAGGAGCCGGTCGGGATCGGCAACGAAGCTGGCAGGCGTCACCAGGCCGATGAGATCGCCAGGCTTGAGAACTTTAGGTTTGCGGTAGGCCGATGGCGACGCGCTCTGGGCAGACATTATGAAGGGGATACCGCCGAGAAGAGTCCGGCGCGTCATCAATTACTCCGTGTCGAGGCGAACGAGGTCGATGTTACGGCGCGCGGGTGTGACATTCAGGCGTTCCACCTTGCCGCCTTTGTATGATCCTTCCACGATCGTGTTGTCTCGAGCATACAGCTTAAACTCGACATCCCAATCTTTAGGCCAGGCGGGGAACATCACCAACTTCGCTCCATCGTTCTGGAGGAGCATCGCCTGCAGCGCTATCGTTGCCACGTTTCCGTGCGTTTGATCGGGCATCCAATCGTAGTTCGGACCCCAGAACGCCGGGAAGCGGCCCGCCGGCTGAGCGGTGAAGCTTTCCACCACCAGTTGGCGTGCTGTGTTGTTTAGCCCCAGGTAAGCCGCCTGAATCGAATCCTGCACCCAGCCGCCATTGGCCTTTACTTTGCGAGCTTCGAACGTAGTGCGTCCGAGATCGAGGTCGGGCTTGTTGACACCAAACAGACGGTAAGGGAACACGGCGTAGAGCTCGGGGTTCTCTTTATTCTTCGTCTCGCCCAGATTCTTCTCAGCGGCTAACAACACCTTCTTGCCGTTCACCTCTTCCACCGGCAGATCCGGCAACTGCGAAAGGATGCGGCGTGCGGTCGCTTGCACGTTCTTGACGGTGAGCACCTTTGATGCAAGCAATTCGTTGATCACGTAACGCAAGCCCGCGATCTCAGGAGCCGGATTCTCGACGTCCCAATTGGTTTCGAGCGCTTGCGCCGGAGCAAAGCGAATCTTGCCATTTGCATCACGCTCGTAGTGCTTGTCGTAGAAGTTCAAGATGGATTCCGCCAAGGGCGCGAGCGTCTCTTTCAGAAATCGCTTGTCGTCTGTGTACTGGTAATACTCGAGCATCATCGCAAGAAGCTCGAGCGAGCCCGAGAAGTAATGGCGGATGTACCTGTTTTCGATGTAGGAGACCGGTTTACCTGTACGATCCCACCCGTAGTTCGATCCCGCATATGCACCGAAGAAGTACATCGTCTCCGGGAAGAATGCGCCGTCGTGCTTGAAGTAGAGCTTGGTACGAGCCTCGGCGACGAGGCGGAGGTCTCGATACATGTTGAAGAGCGGCAACATCTGTTCGAAATCGCCGTTCGCCAACATCGGCCAGTAGATCAGTCGTGTGTTCTGGAACCAGTAGGGGCCGCCCCAACGTCGATAGTCGGCATCGAACAGCACATCGTCAACACGAGTGTCCCAGGTGAAGATCGAGCCATTGAACTTGATGGGATACTCGCCACGGCCGGCGCACGCGGTAACGAAACGCTGCAGAACGTAGCCCTTCGTGACCGCATCCTGATCAGGCCCACCGGTCACACGGATGTAGCTTCGATTCCAGAATGCCTCCCACCACTTGTCGTGAGCGGCTCGACGATCCTCCACTTTGAGGCCGTTAATCCGTCCCATCAGCTTGTTCAGCTCGGATGTCCAAATCTCTGGCGTATCCGCCAGCATCGTGAGGGCGAACACGGAGAAGCTGTGCTTCCGTTGCGCGAGACGGCTCCGCAAAGCCGTCGAGTTCATGTTTGTCAGGCCAGGGCCTTCGATGCCGGCTCCGAATGTCCTATGAAGCAGAGGGTCGCGATAGGCTTTGCCCATCTCCTCCAGACCCTGTTGCTTCATGGTCTGGTAGTAAATGGACTTCGCGTTGTGGTGATACCAAACAATGCGCTCCTTCGTGTCGAGCTGGATCGTGTCACCATAGGAGTAGATGGGCTCGGGTCCATCGTGCATGCCGTAGGCACTATGGGCCTCCTGGCCCTCGAGTAGCCGTGCTTTGTCCCTCCAACGCTCGTAGAGCACTTCGATGTTCGTGTCCGCCCCATGCTCGGATTCCACGCGCACCACAGGCTCATTCGCATCAACCCAAATGGTCACCTTCGACGAAGGTTCGCCGCCGCTGATCACGATCTCGCCTCTGCTCAGGTTGAGCGTCTGTCGAAAATTCTTAGCATTCGCGAACGGGTTCGGATTCATGCGGAGCCGGACGCGGCCAAGCTTTAAGAGCCGTGCCTGCTCGCTCCAGGCATCTGTCTTGCTGACATAGAACAGAATGTCGCCGCTTTCTTCCACCCAAACGTTGAGACCGACATCTCCGTTGCCCAGTGGCATAGAGCCGCTCGAGTCCTTGCTCGGCGATGTCCAGGTGATGTTGTAGCGATCGAGGTTGCTGGTCGCAGGAGGGGCGGTCTGAGCCGCCACAATTGCTAACGAGCACGCAAATAAACAGGCTTGGGTCAAAAAGCGCATGAGCACACGTAGAGCACGCAGGTCAGCAACTAGGTCTGAATATTAGATAATACGCAATCTGGAGGATTCGTGCAGCAACTTACTTATGCTCTTCAATGGAAAGGGCAAGTAACACCGGAAACCGAAACTGTTTTTGTCGTTCATGAGACCATCAAGAGTTGCAGTATCACAACTGTAGTGAATTCCGGCGGAATTACGGGCGGTTTCGACCCCGCCGCGGTTGCCGATGGTGAGTTTCGCACGCGCGTGGAAGTCCAGCAGGACGGAAAGTTCACAGAAGCGGGCACCATTCGATTCGGCGAGCACGCCCTCTTTGTCTCAACGAAAGTTCCGGGTTGGCTCGAGCAGAGTCCCGATCCGCAAGCCCAGCATGGAACCGTCACCTTTGAGGTAATAGGAGGTGAGGGCCAATTCGATGGCGCTCGAGGCATCATCACCTCCAACTTTTCCATCACCGATGATGGCGAGGTGACCGAACATCAGGTAGGGGTGCTTTACATCCGCTGATCTCGCGCGTCTAATTGCGTGCAGAATGTCGCTGAAAGAGTACGAGCGCAAGAGACACTTCGAAGACACACCAGAGCCAAAGCCCGGTGAGGGCAAGCAGCCCTCGACGGACCGTCCGATGTTCTGCGTGCAACGTCACGACGCGACTCGGCTTCACTACGACTTCCGGCTGGAGATCGATGGAACATTGAAGTCGTGGGCCGTTCCCAAGGGTCCGTCGCTCGATCCCACGCGCAAGAACCTGGCGATGCATGTGGAGGATCACCCGATTGAATACGGGTCGTTCGAAGGCAACATCCCGGCGGGCAACTACGGCGCCGGCTCGGTGATGCTTTGGGATCGAGGCACCTTCGAGTTGATCGGCGACATGCCAGGCGCGGACCAGATTAAACGCGGCGATCTGAAGTTCCGGTTATTCGGCGAGAAGTTGAACGGCGAGTTCGCCCTCGTCCAAATGCGCGGACGAGGCAAGGGCAATGAA
>DASQVJ010000285.1:0-5452 GCA_035640835.1 Bryobacteraceae bacterium | reverse complement strand
GCAAGCGCGAGGCCGATCTGGCAATCTGGCGCAGCGCTCTTCTGAAGGCGCTGGACCCGAATGCACGGCTCATGACCGACCTGATTCCCGAACTGAAGCTCATCATCGGTGACCAGCCGCCGCTCCCGGAGGTTGAGCCGCAGCAGGCGCAAAGCCGCTTTCAGCTTGTGTTCCGCCGACTCATGGGTGTATTTGCCCGGCAGGAACATCCGCTAGCGCTCTTCTTCGATGATTTGCAGTGGCTCGATGCGGCAACGCTTGACCTGCTGGAGGATTTACTGACCCGGTCCGACCTGCAGCACGTCATGTTGATCGGCGCCTATCGCGATAACGAGGTCGATGGCGCTCATCCGTTGACGCGCAAGCTCGATGCGATCCGCCAAGCCGGAGCGCGGGTACAGGAGATCCGCCTGGCGCCTCTCGCCCGTGAGCATGTAGAGAAGTTGATCGCGGATGCACTTCACTGCAAGCCGAAATGCGCCGCGCCGCTGGCGCACCTGGTTCACGAGAAGACTGCGGGCAATCCGTTCTTCGTAATTCAGTTTCTTTACTCACTCACTGAAGAGGGCTTGCTCCGCTTCGATCATGACGCGGCGTGCTGGTCCTGGGATCTCGATCGCATTCACTCCAGAGGTTATACCGAAAATGTCGTGAACCTCATGGTTGGCAAGCTGGCCCGTCTGCCGGCCGAAACGCAGCAGGCATTGCAGCAGCTCGCGTGCCTCGGCAATATTGCCGCGACCGCCATGCTTTCCACCGTTCTCGGGATCCCGGAGGAGCAGGTGCATGTGGCGCTGTGGCCATCCGTCCATCAGGAACTGGTCGAGCGCCTGGAAGGCTCTTACAAATTTATGCACGACCGGGTGCAGGAGGCCGCCTATTCGCTGATCCCGGAAGCATTGCGCGCTGAGGTGCATGTCCGGATAGGGAGGCTGCTGGTGACACAGACGCCCCCTGAAAAACGGGAGGAGGCGATTTTCGACATCGTCAACCAGCTCAACCGCGGCCCCGCGCTGATCACCAAACAAGAGGAACGGGAACAACTCGCCGACCTCAACCTGATCGCAGGCAAGCGTGCCAAGGGTTCCACAGCCTACGCGTCGGCACTCAACTATCTCAATGCTGGTGTAGCGCTGTTGGCCGAGGATAGCTGGGAGCGCCAGCACGAGCTGATCTTTGCGCTGGAGCTTAACCGGGCGGAATGCGAATTCCTGACCGGCCAGTTATCGGTCGCAGACAAACGATTGGCTGCCCTGTCCGATCACACCACGACGACCATCGAACGAGCCCTCGTCTCATGCTTGCGCATAGATGTGTGCACGACCCTCGATGAGAGCGGCCGCGCGGTAGCCGTTTGTCTCGACTACCTCCGGCATGTCGGTATCGAATGGTTGCCCCATCCGCAAGAGGACGAGGTGCGACGCGAATATGAGCGCATCTGGTCACGGCTTGCCGGCCGGACAATCGAGGAGCTCATCGATTTGCCATTGATGGAAGACGCGCCGTCCCTCGCGACTGTCGAGGTTCTGAGTAAGCTTTTGCCGCCGGCCGTGTTTACGGATGCGAATCTGGCTTCCATGACGATCTGCAAGGCGATCAGTCTCAGCCTTGAGCGCGGCAACTGCGATGCTTCGTGTTTCTCGTATACCATGCTCGGCAAGATTGCCGGATCGCGCTTTGGCGACTACCAGGCCGGATTTCGATTCGGCCAACTCGGCTATGAACTCCTTGAACGACGCGGGCTAAAGCGCTTCGAAGCGCGTACATATCATTCATTCTCCCTTTACGCCGTGCGCTGGACGAAGCACGTGCGGGCTAGCCGGGATCTGCTACGCCGCGCGTTCGAAGCGGCGAACCGGATCGGAGACCTCACGTATGGAGTCTACACATGCTGCCATATCAATTCGGACCTGCTCTTCGCCGGCGAGCCACTGGCTGAGGTGCAGAGAGAAGCCGAACGCGGCCTGGCGTTCGCCACGAAGGCCCGGTTCGGACTTGTCAGTGACTGGATCACGACGCAACTCGCGCTGATTCGAATGCTGCGCGGCTTGGCGCTGAAATTCGGTTGCCTTGACGACGGGCATTTCGACGAGCTTAAGTTCGAACATCATTTGTCCAGCAACCCGGCCCTGACGATCGCCGCCTGTTGGTACCGGATCCGGAAATTGCAGGCGCGCTATATCGCGGGTGACTATATAGCGGCCATCGACGCCGCAGCGAAGGTGCAACAGCTGCTTTGGACTTCATCCTCGCACTATGAGGATGCCGAATATCACTTCTACGCTGCGCTGACCAAGGCCGCTTGTTGCGACTCCGTTCCGGCCGGCGAGCGGCAGCAACACATAGACGCCGTGGCTGAGCATCACAAGCAACTGCAGGTCTGGGCCGAGAACTGTCCCGAGAACTTCGAGAACCGCGCTGCGCTGGTCGGTGCGGAGATTGCCCGTTTGGAAGGCCGCGAGCTCGATGCCGAGCGCCTATACCAACAGGCTATCCGTTCGGCACATGAAAATGGCTTTGTGCATAATGAGGCGCTCGCCTATGAGCGCGCTTCCGAATTCAACCGGGCACGAGGGTTTGACGAGTTCGCTGATCTCTATCTACGAAACGCCCGGTATTGCTATCTGCGTTGGGGCGCCGATGGGAAGGTACGGCAACTCGATCAGCTTTATCCGCAGCTTATCAAACAGGAAGCCGTGCCGCACTCGCGATCGACTATCGGGACCTCGATTGAGCACTTAGATCTCGCGACGATCCTCAGAGTCTCGCAAGCCGTCTCAAGCGAGATCGTCCTGGAAAAGCTCATCGAGACAGTGCTGCGCACCGCAATCGAGTACGGCGGCGCGGAACGGGGGCTGCTGATTCAACCGTGTGCCGCCGAGCTACGCGTGCAGGCGGAAGCGACTCTTCAAGGCAGTTCGGTCACGATCGTCCTCGCCGATGCGCCCATGTCGAGCGCTGAACTGCCGGAGTCGGTTCTTCAGTATGCCGCGCGTACACAGGAGAGTGTCATTCTCGAGGATGCCTCGGCCCGAGGGTCGTTCTCGAACGACGACTGTTTTCGGCGCAGCCATACTCGGTCCATACTGTGCCTTCCGCTCGTAAAGCAAGGCCGGCTGGTTGCTCTGCTGTACCTGGAAAACAACCTGGCGGCAAACGCCTTCACGCCGGCACGACTCGCAGTATTGAACGTGCTTGCCTCGGCCGCAGCCATTTCGATTGAAAACAGCCGGCTGTATCGTGACGTTCAGGATCGCGAATCGAAGATCAGGCGCCTCGTGGACGCCAACATTGTCGGAGTGTTGATCACCGATCTCGACGGCCGAATTCTTGAGGCCAACGACGCTTTTCTCCAGATGATTCGGTACACCCGTGACGACCTCACTTCGGGACGCCTGCGCTGGACAGATCTGACGCCGCCCGAATGGCAGGCCGTGAGCAACCGAGCGGTAGCCCAACTCACAACGAGCGGTGCCTGTGAACTCTTCGAAAAGGAGTATTTCCGCAGCAACGGGACGCGTGTGCCAGTGCTGGTCGGCCTAGCATCGCTTGAGGGCACGGGAACCCAGAACGTAGCGTTCGTGCTCGATCTCACGGAGCGGAAGCGGGCTGAGCAGGCTCGACAAGAAATTGAGGAGCAATGGCGAGCGGCGTTTGAGAGCAATCCCACGATGTACTTCATCGTGGATGCGGCGGGCACCATCGTCTCAGTGAACGCTTTCGGGGCGGAGCAGCTAGGTTACGGTCTAAGCGAATTGGTCGGCCGACCTGTGTTGAACGTCTTTTATGAACCCGATCGGCAGGCTGTCCAGAGCCACACCAACGTCTGTTTCGAGCAGCCCGGACGGATGATGAGGTGGGAAGCCAGGAAAATCCGTAAGGACGGCACAATGCTTTGGGTCCGGGAAACAGCCAAGGCTGTCGTCCTGAAGAAGCGGCCGGTTCTGTTGGTCGTCTGCGAGGACATTACCGAGCAGAAACGTGCCGAAGACGCTGCCCGCCGGAGTGAAAAGGAGACTCGCGCTGTCATCAACTCGGTTCCTGCGCTTGTCTGGAGCACCTCGGCCGACGGCGCGTTCGATTTCGTCAATCAACGCTGGCAGGAGTTCACCGGGTTAGCTGCGGAAGACGCGTGGGGATGGAAATGGGAAGCCGCAGTTCATCCCGATGACCGGAGCAGGTTCATCGCGGAATGGCGCGCAGCGCTGGAGAATGGACAAGCGATGGAGACCGAAGCACGCCTGCGGTGGAGCGACGGCGAATATCACTGGTTTCTGATCCGCGATGTGCCGCTGCGCGATGAACTTGGAAACATTCTCAAATGGTATGGAACGGGTATTGATATCGAGGATCGCAAGCGGGCAGAGGAGAAGCTTCATGCGGCGATGTCCGAGCGCACTCGGCTCACGGCCTTCCGAGCGAAAATCGGGATGGCCTTGGCGCACGAAGAAAATTTGAGAACGACCTTGCAGAAGTGTACGGAAGCAATGGTTCGGCATCTCGATTCAGCCTTTGCTCGCGTTTGGACGCTCAGCAGCGATGGCCGAGAGCTACATCTGCAAGCAAGTGCCGGAATGTACACTCGCCTGGATGGTTCCCACAGTCGAATTCGAGTGGGGCAGCTCAAAATCGGCCTTATTGCTCAAGAAAGGAAAGCGTATCTTACTCATGACATTCAAAACGATCCGGGCTTCCACGACAAGGAATGGGCACGGCGAGAAAGAATAGTCTCGCTTGCCGGCTATCCACTCCTCGTTGAGGATCGGGTCGTGGGCGTCATGGGAATGTACTCGCAGAAACCGATCCCCGAGAGCACGCTTGAGGCTCTTTCGTTCATCGTTGACGGCATGGCACAGGGCATTGATCGAAAGCGCGCCGAAGAAGCGCTGCGCCGCAGTGAAGCTTATCTGGCGGAAGCGCAGAGGCTGACCCACACGGGCAGTTGGGCCTGGAATCCCGCTAACGACACGGTGCTCCACTGGTCGAAGGAAATGTTCCGGATTTTCGCATTAGATCGTCAGCAGGCTCTGCCCCCCACCGAAACATTCTGGGAGCGAATCCCGCCGCAGGATCGCGGCTGCATTTACGAACTATTGCGGAAGGCAGTGCAGGAAAGAACCGAATATGTGCACGACCACAGGATCGTCCTGCCCGACGGAACAGTCAAACAGATCCACGCCATCGGCCATCCGGTGTTCGAGGACGGAGAAGTTGTCGAATTTATCGGCTCGTCGATGGACGTGACAGAGCAAGTTCGAAACAGGGAGGCCCTGGAGAAAGCGTTTGAAGAGATCAAGGCGCTAAAAGACCAGCTCCACAAAGAGAACCTCGCTCTTCGGGACGAGGTCGACCGGACATCGATGTTCGAGGAGATTGTCGGCGCCTCGCCTGCCCTACAGGCCGTGCTGGCGCGGGTCTCTAAAGTTTGTCCGACCGACTCCACAGTTTTGAT
>DASQVJ010000284.1:0-3419 GCA_035640835.1 Bryobacteraceae bacterium | reverse complement strand
TTCGAGACGCCAGTCAGGAACTTGTTGATCATCGAGTGCCAGAACGGTAGGACGCGACGCTGTTCGCCGGCCAGGTAGCGGGAGCCGAAGACAGCGTCCGCATGTCCGTCGAGCAGGGGCCGCAACAACCGGCCGTATTCGTTGGGATCGTACTCGAGGTCCGCGTCCTGCACCAGGCAAAAGTCGCCGGTAGCATGCTGGATAGCCGTCCGAACCGCAGCTCCTTTGCCTTGGTTTACCGCATGCCGGACCAGCCGGACGCAACGATTCTCGGCGGCAAGACGTTCGAGAATCGCCGAGGTGCCATCGGTCGAACAGTCGTCGACCATAATGATTTCCCGCTCCATGTTCTCGGGGAGCGGTGCGGCGATTACCTGGGCGAGGCTGCGCTCCACCAGGATGCGCTCGTTGTACACCGGCACAAGTATCGAGAGTTTCACCAGGAAATGGTCAGTATAATAGGTGCGAAATTCGGACAGCCTCAAGGGAGCAACTTTATGGATAACGAGACCAGCCGACGCGGATTCCTCGGCGCCGCTCCTGCAGCTGCAGCAGCGACGTTCCTTTTGGTGAAGCCGGAGCAGGTACGCGGCTCGCAGGCAAACTCGAGCCTCACCGTGGGACTCATCGGGGCGGGCCGGCGCGGCACTTATGTGAGCGGGATTTTCGCGAAGAACGAATTCGCAAGAGTGGCGATGCTTTGCGATATCTATGACGACCAGTTGGAGGCGGCCAGCCAGAAGTTCTCAGGCGCCAAGCTCTTCAAGAACTACAAAGAAGTGCTGGCGAGCGACGTCGACGCGGTGTATATCGCGACACCTCCGTATCTCCATCCCGAGCACTTTGAAGCAGCGGTGGCCGCCCGGAAACACATCTTCATGGAGAAGCCGGCGGGTGTGGATGTGGCCGGCTGCAAACGCGTGATGGCCGCGGCGCAGAAGGCCGACAAGACGAAACGGATCTCGGTGGACTACCAGCAGCGCTATGGAGCGGATTACAACGCCGCCTATGATCTGGTCAAGAGCGGCCAACTGGGTCCTGTTCGCGCCGTGCGGGCTGCCTGGATCGGTGGCGGGTTGCCTGTTCGCAAGGGCCACCCGGATAGCGAAGAGAAGATGCGGAACTGGCTCTTCTATCGCGAGTTCTCGGGCGACATCATCGTGGAGCAGAACTGCCACAATCTCGATGTCGTCAATTGGTTCCTCGGAGCACATCCGGTTCGAGCTGCAGGCTACGGCGGTCGTGCGCAGCGCAAGGACATCGGCAATATCATGGATAATCTCGCCGTGACTTTCGAGTATCCGGACGGGACGATTCTCAGTTACTCGGCGAACCAGATCATGACCAAAAACTTCGCCGATGTTTCCGAGACCTTCATGTGCGAGAACGGCGCGGTGAACACGTCGCGCAAAGGGTATTCCGTGTATGACTCAGAGACGCGGAACGAACCGCCTCGTGTAGTGCAGTCGGACACTTCGAAGGGCGACATCACCTATGATGCGGTGAATCAGTTTATCGAGGGCGCCCGCACTGGAAAAATGGAGAATGCCGGCAACTACGCGGCTGAATCGACGCTGACCGCAATCCTCGCCAGGGAAGCGATCTACAAGAAAAAAGAGATGACCTGGAACGATTTGATGAAGGGCTAGGCTCCTTCAGAAAATCGCCGGCACTTCTGTAAACCCGTCTTCGACTTCTCCGTCATGGGTGGTTGTAAGCAGTCCCGATCTCACCCTACGGAGAACTCGAACGATGAAGAGTGTACTTCTTTTGGCCACGTTGGTGGCGTCAGTCACGTTCGGCCAAACCACGACTACGCCGAATGCGCAGCCGCGTACGCCGGAAGAGTTGAAAGCAGCGCTGGGCCTCTCAGATTCCCAGATCACATCCTTGCAGGGTCTGCAGGAGCAGAAGGCGACGGCGAACCGAACCACCTTTGAAACGATTCGAGCGCGTCAACAGACATTAGAGACAACACTTGCGCAGACGAACCCTGATCCAACGGCGCTTGGTCAGCTGCTCGTCGAAATCAAGACGCTACGAGCACAGATCCAGGCCAATGACGACCGGTTCCGGCAACAGGCGCTCGCACTCCTGACGGCGGATCAGCGGACAAAGCTCGCCCCGCTCGAGAGTGCTTCGAAGTTGCAGGCTGCAGTTGGACAGGCAATCGCTTACGGACTTCTGGATGCCCCAGCTCGGCCTCAAGGTGTGGGAATAGGCATCGGGGGTCCAGGCTCACGCTTCGGCGGTCCGGGAGCGCCCGGCTTCGGACCGAGGATGATGTTCCCCCGTCGTTAACACGTCGACCTCAAACAACGTCCCCTTGAAAGCCGGGCTCTCTTGTGGCGAGCGAGTCCGGCTATTTTTTTGCCTTCTTCGCCACGTCTCCGTTCTGCCTGTGGAGCAAAATCGCCTCGACATCGCGCGTGATCTCGGCTGGAGGGCGGTCGGCTGGAATCCGATGATAATCCCGATTCTCGTAGTGTGCGATGACGGGCCGGGTCTGATTCTCGTAAGCCTTCAGCCTGGCCTCGACAATTTCAGGGGTATCGTCCTTCCGGCGGACGAGCTTTACCGGATGGTAGTCGCAAACCCCGGGCGTCTTGGGAGGCTGGAACAGCAAATTGTAGATGCGGCCGCACTCGGGGCATTGCCGACGAGCGGAGATACGTTCCACCAGCACCGAGGTCGGCGCATGGAGATGGATTACGGTCGGCTCCGGATAGCCATTGTCTCGCAGCCAGCAATCCAGAAACTGCGCCTGCGGAACCGTTCGAGGATACCCGTCAAGCAAAAAGCCATCCTTACAATCCGGCTGCTTGAGCCGATTCACCAGCATTCCATTCACAATGTCGTCGGGGACCAGCTGGCCTTTTGCAAGGATTTCAGAGGCTAACTTGCCGAGCTCGGTGCCGGCGTCCCACTCGGCGCGCAGCATCTCGCCGGTCGATATTGCAGGGATGTTGAGGAGCTTCGTAATGAACGGCGATTGAGTGCCCTTGCCGCTACCAGGCGGCCCAAAGAGCAGGATGACCAAACGACCTCCAAACTTTTCAGTATAGTTAACCTTCGTCCGGAACGTGCTTGGCGTTCGGAAAATTACGTATGCGGGGCTTGGCAGTGGTCGCGATGAGTAACGCGACAACGGCGATCCCCAAGGATCCGGCAGGGAGCAACAGCATCGCCGACCTCAGTCCTACTCCAGGGAGACTCGCAAGCCAGCCGATCGCGGGCGAGCTGAGCAATAGCCCGATCCAACCGCAGGTGATGGCGATGGCCATTGCTGTGGCGTATCCCTTCGGAAAGTGATCGCTGATCAGCGCGAGCGTGGTGGGAAAGATAGGAGCCATGGAGAATCCTGCAAGGAATACGAGTGTTCGGGGAGAGGCGTCCGACATCGGACGTAGCAAGAGGTA
>DASQVJ010000283.1:0-4584 GCA_035640835.1 Bryobacteraceae bacterium | reverse complement strand
GTTTCCGGGATCGTCCTGCTTCCACTGCGAAGCGCCGTCCAGGCGCACAAAGCCGCAAATAACACGTACAGCACGCTCCACGAGTAAGCCTGCGCTCTGGTCGTCATTGTCGGCTCGAAAGCGATGGGGAAGGTCAACAGCGCCAGCAACGATCCGGCGTTCGACAGTGCATAGAGCCGGTACGGCATGGGACTCGCCGTAGCCGCCACATACCAGGCTTGAACGAGCGGTCCGGTAGTAGAAAGGAGAAAGTACGGCAGGCCGATAGTCGCTGCAAGCAGTCCAAGGATCCGAGCCGCGGGCGCCCCGCTCTCGACCGGCTTCCACGCTTCGGATGGAATCGCGGGCAGCGCGAGCAGGCTCGCCAACAACAGCGCACAGTGCACGACGGCTCGATGCCGCGGCGAGACGAAGCGCGTCAGGAGATAGCTGTAACTGTAACCGGCCAGCAGCGCAACTTGGAAGAACATGAGCGCCGTCGACCAAACTGCCGCCGAGCCGCCGAACCACGGCAGGATCATCTTGGCGATCATCGGCTGGATTTGGAAGAGCAGGAATGCGCTGAGGAAGATCGTCAGGCCGTAAAGCATACAGGGAATGTCGTAAGCAGCGGTTCTCTTAGAATAAGGGGATGCGCAGAGTGCTGGCATCCCTGTTGTGGGCCGGAGTGGTTTTCGCCCAGGAACTCCCACAGCCCAAGATCGATAGTGTTGCCGGCGGACACCAATTCACGGAGGGCCCTGTCTGGGTCGGCGAGGGCTACCTTCTCTTCAGCGACGTACCCGCAAACAAGATTCACAAAGCATCCCCAGAGGGAGTCACCGTCTTTCGCGAGAACACCGGCGCTGCCAACGGCAACTTCTACGACGACAAGGGCCGGCTCTACTCATGTGAGGGCCGTGCCCGCCGCGTCACCCGCCTCGACAAAAAGGGCAAACTCGACGTTCTCGCCGAGCGCTTCGAAGGCAAGCGCTTCAACGCTCCGAACGACATTACCGTGTCGCGCAACGGCCACGTCTATTTCACCGACCCTTCGTTCGGCAACCAGTCGGACGGTCGCGAAATGGACTTCTATGGCGTGTACCAAATCACTCCGAAGGGCGAAGTTCACCTGATCGCAAAGCCGTCCGGTCGTCCGAACGGAATCGCACTAAACGCAAAAGGCGACAAGCTCTTTGTGGCGAACACCGATGAACGCAATATCCGCGTGTATGACGTGGCGAAAGACGGCTCGGTGTCAAACGAACGAATTTTCGTCGACAAGATCGAGGGCCCGCCGGATGGTCTCAAGGTCGACGAAGCCGGCAGGGTTTGGCTGGCTGCGGACGACGTGCTTGTGTACTCGCCTGAAGGAAAGCAGGTGCTTCGAGTTCGCATCCCTCAGAAGGCAACCAATCTCACCATCGCCGACCCTCAGACGGTCTACGTTACGGCCTACACTGCCGTTTACCGCCTCCATTGGCAGAACCCGCTTACCGGCAAAGGAGCGCAAAGCAATTAGCCGCCAATATCCCGATCGTCCCTTCCTGGGCATTGGAGCGCTCGTCCTGCAAGGCGACGAAATTCTCCTGGTCGAGCGCGGCCGCGAGCCTCTCAAAGGCTATTGGTCGCTCCCTGGAGGTGTCGTCGAAACCGGCGAGACCTTGAAGGACGCCTGCACGCGCGAAGTGTTCGAGGAGACCGGTCTTCACGTGACCCCCACCGCCGTGGCTACCATCTTCGAGCGCATCATGCACGATCCCGAAGGTCGGACCGAGTATCACTACGTTCTGATCGATTACCTGTGCTCGGTCAATGGTGGAAATCTCGCGGCGGGTGATGACGTTAGCCAGGTTGCCTGGTTCCCGAAACACGCCCTCGCCGACCTACGCCTGACAGAAGGAACCCTGCCCGTCATCGAACAAGCGTTTCGCACCGCCCGGTCAGAAGCCATCGAACCCCCCGCTGCATGAACCGAACCAGTTCCGAAATCCTCGAGTACCAGGAGCTCAAGGCCCTCGTCGGCCGCTATATCGCCGGTCCGCTCGGACGCCACGAGCTCGAGCGCCTCGAGCCCTCGGTCGACCGTGCATGGCTCGAACAGTCTCTCGCCGAGCTCGCCGAAGCCATCGAGTTCAACCGGCTCGGTGAGCGCCTGCCGCTCACGGGGCTCGTCGACAGCACCATGGCTGTGAGCAAGCTCCGCATCGAAGGCGCGGATCTGGATGGTCGTGAGATCGCCGATCTGATCACATTCCTCGATCGTGCCAGCGAAACGCGCTCCCTACTGCTCGCGAGTCCCGAGCAGTTTCCGCTGCTCCACAAGCGCGGCGAAGCCATTGCCGACTTCCGCGGCCTTCTCCGTGATGTCGGCGGCAAAATCAACCCGAACGGTACGGTTGCCGACGATGCGAGCGTTGCCCTCCGTCGGTTGCGCCGCGACATCGAGAAGCAGCAGCGGTTCATCCACGAGTCCCTCGAGCGCTTCCTGCGAGCTCATCGGGATGAAGGCGTGCTCCAGGAAGAGTACGTCACGTTGCGCAACGATCGATACGTCGTGCCCGTGGTTGCCGGCCAGCGTCGACGCGTCGACGGTGTCATCCACGGCGCAAGCGGCAGTGGTCAAACACTCTTTGTCGAGCCGCTCGAAACCATCGACTTAAACAACGAGCTCGTCCGCCTCACCGAAGAGGAAGCCCGTGAAGTCGCCCGCATCCTGCGCGAGATAACCGAGCGCCTCCGCTCGCAAGCGGCCGAGATCCGCGCCGCTCTGGGCATCGTTGGTGGGCTCGATCTGCTGTTCGCGAAGGCGGGATTTGCCTCGGCATTTGACTGCGTGATTCCGAAGTTCATGGCTGAAGGTGAGCGCCGCTTGCACATCAAGCAGGCTCGTCACCCATTGTTGCAGGATGTGCTCCGTCGCAAGGGCTCGCGCGTGGTGCCGGTCTCTCTTACGCTCGATCGCAATCTGCGCACGCTGCTGATCAGTGGCCCCAACACAGGCGGCAAAACGGTCAGCATGAAGACCGCCGGGCTGCTCGTTCTGATGGCGCAATCCGCGATGCCGGTGCCCGCCGATGAAGCGGAATTCTCGCTCTTCGATCAAGTGCTCGCCGATGTCGGCGATAACCAGTCCATCGAGCAGAGTCTCTCGACATTCTCCGCACATATCGCTTGCATTAAGGACATGATCGAGACGGCAACGCCCGATTCATTGATCCTGCTCGACGAACTCGGCCGTGCGACCGACCCGGAAGAGGGCGGGGCACTTGGCGTCGCCATCCTCGACCACTTCCGCACGCTGGGCTGCATCACGCTCGCGTCCACGCACCTGCTGGCGCTCAAGGTGTATGGCGCGAACACTCCCGGAGTGTTGAATGCCTCGATGGGCTTCGATGACGCGACGCTTCAACCGACATACGTGCTCCGCACCGGAGCCCCCGGTAAGTCCGCGGGTATCGACATTGCGACCCGCCTCGGCCTGCCCACGTTCCTGATCGAACGGGCACGAGCGGCGATGACGTCGCAGGAACGCGACCTGTCCAACTTCCTGAACGAGCTCCACTCGCAAATCGAAAAGACCCGCAAACTCGAGATCGAGCTGCGCGACAAAATCGCCGCGACCGACGCCCGCGAGAAGCAGCTCGAACGCGATTGGGAGAAGCGAGAATCCGCAAAGCTCCGCGAGCTCGAGCAGCGCTTCTCCGAACTCATCGCGCGTTTCGACGAGCAGGCGAAAGGGACGATCGAGCAAATCCAACACCAGGTCGAGAGCCGAAAGGCCGTCGAACAAGCTGCCCGGCGCGTTGCGAAAACGAAACGCGAGCTCCGCGAGCAACTCGACGAAACGGTCCGCGCAGCGCTCCCCGAAGCCGCTCCGGTCGAAACGCCGAAGCTCAAAGTGGAAGAGGGCCGCCGCGTGATCATCAAGGGCATCCGCCAGCCCGCGCGAGTTCGCCGGATCCTCGACGACGGCTCGGTGGAAGTCGACGCAGGTTTGATGAAGATGCGCATCGGCCTCGACGACATCCAGGAAGTCTTACCCGGTACCGGTGACGATGCGAAGCTCCCGAAGGACGTGACCTACCAACCGGGCCCTCGCTGGGACGTGCCGTTCTCTGAGATCAACATCATCGGCCAACGCGCGGAGGAAGCCTGCGACGAAGTGGAGCGCTTCCTCGACCGCGCGGCTATGGCCTCCGTCGAACGCGTTCGCATCGTGCACGGCCACGGCATGGGCATTCTCAAGCGCGCCATCAACGACCTGCTCAAGCGAAACCCCCACGTCGCCACGCACTATCCTGCCTCCCCAGGCGAGGGCGGATCCGGCGCGACTATTGCCGAGCTCAAGGGCTGACGCGTCCTCCCCCTATTCGCGGGGTGTAAAATCTGGATTCACTCTTTATGACTCGCCGTCTTCTTACTTTGGCCGCGGGCCTGTCCCTGCTTTGCGGGCTCGCCCTATGGCTACCAGCGCAACAGCCGTCAGGCGACCCCGTCCTCGACGGATTCCGTCTTATCGAAGCCTCCTCGGTCGCCGACGCCATCGAACAGCTTTACGGGCAAAAGGCCTACATGAGCCATAAGATGCGTCCGCTCTTCCCC
>DASQVJ010000282.1:0-5439 GCA_035640835.1 Bryobacteraceae bacterium | reverse complement strand
GCGAAAGGAAATCATTGCGGCTCTTGGCAGGCTTCGTGACGAGTTGGAAAAGGTGGCTCGGTAAGGAGGCGAAAGTCAGTATGTCAAACCCCGTTGTCAGCGTAACCAGAACTACCGCTGAAATTCTAGGCGAGAGCCCGCAACGAGAGCTGCTCCAGGACATCTTCGCCGACTTGCACCCCGGACTCATCGATGAGTCGCGCGATATCGCCGGCATCTTCACACCACAATCGGCCAAGGATTTCCTTGCCAGGCTGACGGACCTCGAGAGCATCCTCGTTTCCGAGGACAGTTACGAGCAAACGGTCCAGAAGCTTCAAGTTCAGATTGACGCGGCCGAGCAGATGCGAGACCAACTGCTGGCCAGCCTGTTCGAGCAGATCCGTCCCATCGAACGCAGCTATCGGTTGCTCAACTACTTCTTCGAAAACAGTAAGGTGCCCGATGGCAAGGTGCGCAAGCCGGTTGAGGTCTACATTCTCAACGCCGACACGAAGGCGATGAAGGATGTCTTTAGCATGAGCATTGCCGCGCTCGAAAACTTTGTGCGCCGGCGCAACGACAACTTCAACTTTCGCGATGACATCTGCAACCTGGTGGCGCCGGGATATCTTCCACAGCAGGTGCGCGAAAAACTGGAAGATGTCTGCAATATCTGGGGCATGCTGCTTGTCACCGACATCGACGACGAAAAGTCTTTCAAGAACGTTGAGCGCAACTTCCTTCCGGGCGGCAAGTACGAATTCATGAAACGTCCGGAAGACAGAGCCGCTGCCGACGTGGTTACCATGGGCTACCTGATGCTGCGGCCGGCACACTGGTTCGAGAAGCATTCGGATCAGAGCGACGACCTGTACGGCCCGCCTTCGGTGGTCTTCGCCGGGGCTCTCTCGCGCTCCGACGATCAGGCAGGCATCGCTCAGGGACCCGTGGGCTCGCGCTTCGGCCAATTGGCCGGCTTAGAGAAGTGCCGCATCGAGCCGTTGATCGGCGAGATGGAGCACCTGAGCATGGAGCGCCAGCTGGTGCCGATCATTCGAGATGCTGATAATCATCTATGTTTCTTCGGTTGCCGCACGCAAGCCGACGATCCTTACGGCGTCCTGAAGTTCTTCACCTCGTATCGAATTCTTCGCTTCCTCGAGCGTTGCTGCCGCCATTACCTGCTCCAAACAGCGGGGCAGGTCCTGACCCGCGATTTCATGGACGAGCAGATCGAGAAGCCACTCAAGCGGCTGCTCGATGAACAGCAGGAGCAAGGCACGATTCTCGGCTACGATCTGTTCGTCGACAAAGACTCCAACAAGCGTATGCAAGGCATCTGCGACATCACTTTGAGCGTGATGCCCACCGGACCCGCGGAAACTTTTGTTCTGAAGATCGATGTTCCGGAGTTCTCAAGGACGGCATCAAAACCGGAGTAGATTCCGGCTTTACCTGCAGCCCGTGTTGCCCACAGGTTTGAACAGCTTAAGGCGGCGGTCTCTTTTGCCTCCGCTTTTATCAACAGACGACTAATAACTGGAGGAACAAATGCCAACACCGTACCGTTCGACGGTGACTATCGATGGACAAAAGTTCGATGCTGTTTCAACCAGCGTCGCTTTCAACACGCTGAAGGACCGGGCAGGCATGCCGGAGATGGGCAGCCTGCAGACAAACATCCGAGTGTACGTGGACTTTCATGATGACGGTAACATGCCGCACGGCACTCTGAAAACCTTGTTCGAGCTGGCCAACGTGGTGACCCGCGACAAGATCAAGGACATGAAAATTGAATTCTGGAAGGACGATGCGAAACAGGACGCGCTTTGCAGCTATAGCTTCAAAGGCTGGATTAGCAAGTTCGAAACCCTCAACCCGATGCCGGCAGCCTCGCCTCAGTCGAGCACCAGTGATCTCTCGCCCCATTCTACGCTCAACCACCTCTTGTTCCTTGAACTGGAGCCAGCGTTAAATCAGCAGAACTTCCGCGAAATCAAGATGACCAACTGACAACACGCCGCCTGACCTGCACGCTGTGCGGAAGCGTCAGCGCGCGTTTCTGCGCGGCGTGCAGATAAACCAACACTGATGCGGGCAACGACTGCAATTCCAATTCGTGTTCATGACGGCTTTCTCAAGAGATGCGATCCGGCCGAGGCGATCGTACGCCTGCTGGAAGTGATGGCGCGCACACCGCATGGCTCCTGGCCGGGCTCGCCGCACTTCGGCTTGCGCGACCTCTTCGAAAATGCCCGCCGATACCCGGAGTCGCGTCAGTTCGCGCTGCAGGAACTCCGGCAAGCGCTTGCGGATCTGGGACTCAATGATTACAAGGTCGAATCGATCCAACTCGAAGAGGGATCGGAGATGGATCGGAGCACGTACACGGTCGTCTTGGAGGCGCCGCTTCATCCCGGCGAGCGACGCACATTCCGATTTCGACCCTGAGACTACATGGCACACGAGATAGCAACCGCCGCTGAAGTTGATCGCAAACTGCGCGAGGATTTCCGTCGCCGCATGCGCGATTTTGGCTACACCGGCGATGCGATAGATCCTGCGCTTGCTGTCCTGTTCCGTACGCTGGCTACCGAAGTAGAAGCGCTGTATCGAGAGACCGGCAGGATTCGCCTGGCCCTACTCGATGAGCTCATCGAGGGTCTTGGTATGTCCGCCCGTATGGCTCGACCAGCGCAGACAATTGTCCGCTTCGCAGCGGAGCGCGAACCGGTATTCCTCGCCGCCGGAACGGAACTGCTGTGCGAAGCTGAATCGGGCACACGACTCACCTTCACGACAGACGCATCGATCACGGCATCGCAGGCGCGCATCGCATTCGCCGCGGCGCATGAAAACGGAATGCTGCGTCTGCTGCCTGGCGTCGCCATGAGCGAAGAGGTCGAAGCCGCCAAACCCTCGCTCGAACCCGTGCCGGCAACTGCCGGCCGCACACGCGAGCTGTTCCTGGCCATTGAGACCCTGCCGCAATCGCACCTGGGACATCACGGATTCTTCTTCGATCTGTCCCCGTATGCGCTGAAGCTGCAACGTGCTCTTCTGACCGAACCATGGTGTTTGGCGCGCCCGGACGGCTCCTTGTCGGCGGACGGTCTTCTTCGTCCACGTCGCGCCAACGGTGGTCACCGCATCTTGGAATGGCTGCTGCCCGCCGAGAGTGGATCAACACCGGGGCGTAGTTCTGGAGCGCCGGCTTTGCCGGATGGCTTCTATGCCGGCCGCGTGTTTGCGTTTCCATCCGTGCCCACCGCTCGCAGATGGCTTTGCCGTGCTCCGCTGGGTCTCGAACGTGCCCTGGAGCAGCTGTTTGGCGGCGCTCGCCTGTTCGAAAGGCCACGCGCCTGGCTCCGGATCTCCATTCCCCTCGAGGCTGAGAGCCTCGAACAGTCGCTGTCGGCTGTGATGATGCATGCCACAAGCGCCTCCGAGATCGAGTGCCTCAATGAGACCGTGTACTTCGAACGTGAGGGTACCTCGATCCCCGTGAGCCGTGAAGCCGGTACGGATCGGTGTCTCGTAGCTCCGTTATCCGTCGTCGGAGAGTCAGGCGAGGCATACGTGACTGGATCGGTGGATGGGACGCAGCCGGAGATCGGCCGATATGTCTTCCGAAATGGGCGCATCCATCTGCAACCCGGCCGGCGCCATGATCGTACAGATCGCTTCGCGAACCTCCGGTTGTGGGTATCGCATGGGGAAGAAGCCAACCATGTTGTACCCGGTCGCGTGCACTCATTCCTACGTCGCAGCGCCGACCAGCGCGTGCAAGTGTGGAATCCCACGGCTGCCGCCGGCGGATCGAATGGCGAAAGCTATACGGACGCGCACGGCCGCCTTGCTCAGGCCCTGTTCTCGCGTGAGCGGCTGATTACGGAGGCCGATCTTGTTGCGGCCGTCCGTGCGTTTGATCGGCGCATTCACTCAACTGAGGTAGCCGTGAGATTGCGGCGCACCTCCGCCGGTCTGGAGCGCGTGCACTCTGTCGTCGCACATGTACAGCGGCATGACTTCATCGACCCCTCGCGCGAGAGCGCGATTTTGAGTGAAGAGCTCTCTGAGTACTTGCAGGCACGAAGCATCATGGATGTTCCTGTGTCCGTCGAGGTACGAGCAGAATGATCACAATGCCCGATCTGTCGCGGCCTCAGTATGGCTACAGGCACTCGCTCGACTCCGCCCTGCAGGTGTTGTACGCGGCGGGCCTCGGACCGGATCGCATTACGATCCGAATGGACGGCCGCGGCATGCCCCTAAACTCTGTGGTTGCTCAGGAGCCAAAGCCGGGAACGCCGCTTTCCCCTGACGGCCGTATTTCTCTGGCGATTGCGGGCACGGGAGTGTTTCACGCGCTGCCTGTCGGAATGTGGGATCGCGGGACGGAAGCGGAGCCCGGCACGGCCGAGATCGTCGAGCTGTTCGATGATCCGCTCAACAAGGCGCGCCATTGGGTGCGGGAGGGATCACGGCTGTTCGATATTGCGCCTGACAATCTGCCGGCGTGTGAACGTTGGATCGCGCTGTTCGGTATCCGGGCTCGCGACTGGCCGGAGTCGTTGTGGTACTCACTTTCCCTTCTGTTGCCGACTCTTCATCGTCTGGCCGGACGCGTCGAGGGAATCCGGAATGCTCTCGGTTTGCTGTTAGAGTTGCCGCTCAAAACGATTGGCCGCAGATCCAGTTGGGCGATGCTACCTCCCGATCAGACTTCACGCCTGGGCGGACGATATGGCCGTCTCAGTCTTGACCTGGTGGCGGGTGACCGCAAGGAAGATATCGCCCGCTCGGCGATCGTAATCGGCCCGGTAACTCTGGCCGTCTGGCGACAGTACAGGGAGCCGCAAAACCAGGCTTTGCTCCGGGAAGTGTTTCGGATTTGCGTCCCAATCCACTCGCAATACGAGGTAGCCTGGACCGTCCTGGATCCCACGGCTCCCGTATGTCTCGGACGCGCCGACGAAAACAGCATTCTTGGCGTGAACTCTTGGTTTGGCACATCCCGCGCAGTTGCAGGAGTCGCGTATGACTGATATCAACCTGAGCTCGGTTAATTTCGAACACGGTATGCTGCTGACGCCGGAACACCTGATCCGCCAGGAGCGTTACTTCGATTCGACGCTGCTGTGGACTCTGCGTTATTGCACCGACGCGAGTGGGTTGATAGGCGCCGGGCCGCGAGCAGATGAGGCGGAACGCGGAGCGGTGCGTCACGACCCCGCTGTGACGGTTATCGAAGAAGAAGATCACCTGGCGATCTCAGTAGGCCATTGCCGCGCCATCACCCAATCCGGTTTGATTGTCGATGTAGTGCCCGAATACGGCCTGACGGCGCGCGTCCCCAAAGCGGATCTGGAAGGCACAGCGGTTTGCGGGATTCACGTCGTTTGCACGCCACACGTCAAGGAGATGACGGACGGCCCTGTGGACGAATTCAACCCG
>DASQVJ010000281.1:0-7288 GCA_035640835.1 Bryobacteraceae bacterium | reverse complement strand
CACGTGCTGGTCGCTGATGCCGTACCGGAAGAACAACCTGTCATTTGTGCCGATCGAGTGATCGATGCGGGCGAAGCCCTGCTCCTGGTTTGCGCTCTGCCGGATAACGCCCGTGTAGTTCAGTGTTCCCGTCGCGTTCGGTAGAGGCAAGTACTGCAGCAGTCTCTGGGCTTGGGACGATAGGCGATTCTGAGGAATAATGTTGCCCGCGAATGTCTGGCCGGTATTGTCGGGGTCGCGCAAAGGCGTTGATAGCGCCGAGAAGTTGCCTCGCCTCTCCGCCTCGGTCAATACAACCGCATTGCCCACGACAGCGCGCCGCTTCCGAAAGCCCTCGTAGGAGAGAAAGAAGAACGTAGTGTCGCGCTTGATCGGCCCGCCCACTGTGGCTCCGAACTGATTCTGCCGAAACGGCGCCTTTGGCTGCGTGCTTGGAAGGAAGAAGTCGCGAGCGTCCAGTTTGTCGTGGCGGAAGAACTCAAACAGAGTGCCGTGCAGCGAATTGCTGCCTGACCGCAGCACCAAATTCACCTGCGCGCCGGAGAGCATGCCGTACTCGGCCGAGTAGTTCCCCGTCTGGACACGAAATTCTTGTAGAGCGTCAATCGAAGGCCGGAAGTTCGATTGATTCAGCAAAGCGGAGTTGATGCTCACGCCGTCCATCGTCACTTCCGTGTTGAACTGACGCTGGCCATTGGCAGAAATTTGGAATGGGTTGCTGAAATTGACCGAATCGTTCGAATGCCGCTGGCCAGGCGTAACGCCGGGAACCAGCCATGCTAACTGGGCATAGTTGCGGCCATTGAGCGGCAGATCGACAATCTTCTTCTGTTCGACAACCGTTCCCAATGTGGCGCTCGATGTATCCAATGCGGAAACGGACGAGGTTACTTCGATGCGCTCCGTAACATCGCCCACCGGAAGCGAGAAGTCCACGGTGAGTCGCTGATTCACCTGAAGCACTACACCTGGTCGCACTTGTGTTTTGAATCCGGCCTTCTGGACCGCGACACGATATTCGCCCACCTCGAGGGAAGGGAGTACGTAGTAGCCCTGTTCGTTAGTGGTGGTGGACCGCACTTGGTTGGTAGCCACACGCGTGGCCGAGATCTCGGCTGCAGCAATAGGAGCTCCGCTGGAGTCTACGACGGTTCCAAGAAGCGTTGTACTGCTGGTTTGCGCCGAGGCTGACGCGAGCGCACTCACCACCAGAAACGCGAAACGAGACACGTTACGGTTTGGCATATTGTTTGTAGAAACCTGCTAGTTGCGGTATATTATCATGGTCTGACCAGATCAGTCCGCATAAATTTTTGCTATGAATCGGCGTGAGTTTCTTTCAGTCATTCGGGCTCGCTGCCTTGCGGCTGGAGCCATGTTCTCGCCCGTGGGCCAAAGGTGGCTCACGGCCCAAGAGCTGCAGGCTCGGCGAGGCATGCCTCCGCTGAAAATCACGCGCGTGCGCGCCATTCAGACCCGCGCGAATGCCGCATGGACGATCGTTAAGGTGGAGACAAGCGAGCCCGGCTTGTACGGAATCGGTTCCGCGTCGGATATCTTCCGGCCGGGCACAATTCCGCCCGCCGTGGAAGTTCTCTCGCAGGGTCTGATCGGCCGCGACCCGGACGAGATCGAAGACATTTGGCAGTCGAACTACATGAGTTCGCTGTGGCGTAACAACGCGACGATGAACGTAGCGTTGGGCGGCGTCGATGCGGCGCTTTGGGATATCAAGGGCAAGCGCGCCAACATGCCCGTCTATCAACTGCTCGGCGGAAAGTGTCGCGTTGCCGTGCCCGTCTACGATCACGCCCGCGAGGAGAAAACATTCGAGGGGTTAGCCGAAGCGGTCCGCCGGTCCATGGAGAACGGTTTCACGCACATCCATGTCCAATTGGGCGGCTATGGCGGGGGCGGGTTCATCGATGCGGGAAAAGGCGAGCGGCCTCAGGGTGGTCCGACCGGTCGAGTGTTCGACGAAGATCTTTATGTCGACACGAACGTGAAGATGTTCGAATATCTCCGCAAACACGTCGGGTTTGAGCCGAAGCTCTTGCACGATGCGCAGGAGCATTTTTCTCCGGTGAAGGCGATCCAACTTGCCAAACTCCTGGAGCCATCGAAACTCTTCTTCCTCGAAGATGTCATCAACCTGGAGCAGCTACAGTGGTATCGGACAATGCGTCAGCAAACCACTACGCCGCAGGCTGCTCATGAAAAGCTGACCAGCCCGTCGGAGTACATCCCATTGATTTCCGAACGTCTGGTTGACTTTATCCGGTTTCGGGTGGCCAAGGTCGGCGGTATCACTCCAGCCCGTAAAATCGCTGCGATGGCCGAGCTATACGGAGTGCGTACGGCCTTCCAGGAGGGAGCGGACAATGACCCAGTGAGTCTTGCCGCGTCCATGCACATCGACACCTCGATTGTGAACTTCGGTATCCAGGAAGAGAACCACTTCACGCCGGAGGAGGTGGAAGCCTTCCCTGGAACGCCTGTGGTGAAGCGCGGTTATCTTTATCCGAGTTCCCGGCCAGGCTTGGGTATCGATATCGATGAGGCCCGCGCTTCCAAGTTGTTAACTTCTACGCCGGGCGGGAGAATGCCGGGGTACTATCCCCCCGACCGGCGCATCGATGGCACGTTTGTCCGACCCTAAGAAAATCTCCACGTACGATGAGCAAAGCGTCGATTCAGACCCGAAGCGCAACACCGATACGTCTTCAACTAAGTCAGATCTTACGGGTAGCCATCGAGAATGGAACCTTTCCCGCGGGCGTGCGGATCCCGTCTGAGAGAGATCTTGCTGAGCGATACGGAATCTCTCGGGCATCCGTTCGCGAGTCCATCACCGAACTGATACAAGCAGGTGTGCTGTTCCGGACGGTCGGCAAGGGGACGTTTGTGACGGAGATGCCGCCGAAACGCCCTGCCGAAGCAAGGCCGCTGGTTAAGCCGCGCGCCGATGGAATTTGTTTCACGATCAGCGACGGTGTGTTTCATTTCGTTCAGACCGGTTACAACCGCATCCTTGCCGGAGTGGAGGCGGCCTGCCGCGAGGCTGGGAAGCGACTCTATTTCCAATCCATCGGCGATGGTGCGAGGGACACGCTCGAGAGCACAGGTGGCGTGCCTGAGGGCTGCATCGTCGTCGGCGGTGTAGGTCGACATGTGCTCGACCAGCTTCGCGAACAGGGGACTCCGTACGTTCTGGTCGATCTTTTGATCAAGAATGCTAGTTCCGATCACATCGCGGTGCGGATTGACTACGCCTCAGGTACTCGTGCCGCGATGGATTACCTGCATGGGCTCAACCACCGCAGCTTCGGATTCATTGGCTTCGCCGGCTCGGAAAAATACAAGGCGTACTGGAGACAGTTGCAGGAGTATGGCATCGCCTACGACCCGCGCCATGTGGCCCTGCTGTCCACCATGGACCTGCAGCCCGGAATTGTGGCGGGATACCAGGCGATGGATGAGCTGTTCGAGAGCAACGCGATGCCGACCTCAATCTTGGTGGTGAACGATTTCGCCGCTTTGGGGGTCCTCGAGCGGCTCAAGATCGCGGGGCTTTCTGTGCCGGGTGACATCAGCATCATCGGTTACGACGATCTCGGTCACAACGTGAGTCCCCCACTCACCACCGTTAGAGTGGATCTGCACCAGGTAGGCAGGCTCGCCGCTGAAGTGCTCTTCCGCAACTTGAATGGCGAAGAAGTGGATAACAAGGAATACGTCGTTCCTGTGGACCTTGTTGTAAGAGGCTCGACCGCTCCCGCGACCGCAAGCAGGTAGACGCAAAAATGACTCAGATCGGAATCGCAGCATTCATGCAGGAGTCGAACAGCTTCGCGCCGAGTCTCGCGGTCGTCGAAGAGTTCGATGTCCATGCGGGCGAAGATATCTTTCGGCAATACAGCGGAACGAACTCAGAAGTCGGAGGATTCTTGGAAGGCTGCTCTGGTCGCGGTTGGGACGCTGTGCCATTGTTCACGGCTCGCGCTACGTCTGGGGGTGCGCTTAGCCGCGACTGCTTCGAAGCGCTGGCGAGTGATTTGCTCGACAGAGTCG
Organism: Bryobacteraceae bacterium; assembly: GCA_035640835.1. Classification (GTDB taxonomy): domain Bacteria; phylum Acidobacteriota; class Terriglobia; order Bryobacterales; family Bryobacteraceae; genus DASQVJ01. The sequence goes on along the minus strand of DASQVJ010000281.1, from coordinate 3,217 downwards.
GCGCCCAGGAGTTCGACGCATTGCTGCTCGCGCTCCATGGCGCGATGTCGGCCGAACATCTGGCTTCCGGCGATGCGGAGATCGTTTCCCGCCTGCGAGCCAAGCTCGGCTGGAATGTGCCGATTGTGGTTACACATGATCTCCATGCGAACGTGATGCCGGAACTGCTCGAAGCGGTTGATGGTCTTGCCGGGTACCGGACTTATCCGCACGTCGATCAGCGCGAGACGGGCCTTCGGGCCGTGGCGTTATTGCAGCAGCGGCTGTCCGGTCGCACAGCTCGCCGCTGGCAGCTTCGCATCCCGATGCTGTTGGTACCGCAAGCCGGGTCGACATTTGAGCCGCCGTTGGCCGACGTGGTTCAGCAGATGTGCGCAGCGTTTCCCGATGACGAACAATGCTGTGCCACGCTCTTCACCGTGCAGCCCTGGCTTGACTTCTCGCCCGTTGCGTCTTCCCTGACCATCACCGATTTCACAAACGACCCAGATGTTCCGCACAAGATGTTGGAAATTGGACGTCAGTTGTGGGCGCGGCGAAACGTCTTTGCGGTGCAGTGGGTCTCGCCGGAAGAGTTAATCGGAAAACTACGGGAAGACCAAGTACGTCCGGTGCTGGTTTCGGAGGCATACGACGCTCCAAGTGGCGGCGCGACAGGCGATCACGCCGGACTCCTTCGCTCGGTGTTGCCGAATGCCGACGAACTCCGCGGATGCCTCTTTCTCATCGATCCTCAGACCGCCTCCCTTGCTGCGAGGGCGGGTGTTGGCGCCGACATCGACGTGGAGCTAGGCGGCAAACTCGACCAAAGGTTTTCTTCACCTGTTTCGGCAACAGCAAAGGTCTTGAACGTTAGCGACGGCGAGTTTCGTTTCAAAGGTCCGGCATTCAACGGTCTTCTTGTGTCCATGGGAGCTACCGCGACTCTAGGTATCGGCAGGCTTTCGGTCGTCGTCGGATCCCGCGCCGTTTTTGTCATCGATCCCGAGCTATTCCGCAGCCAAGGTGTTGAACCGGCAGACCAGGACTTCGTCGGCATAAAGTCTCCGACTCTGTTCCGCCCTGCGTACAAGCCGATCAGCGAAAACATCGTTCATTTCGATATGCCGGGACCGTGCCGGGGCAAACTCGCGTTAATGCCGTACAAGAACATCAGCCGCCCGATGTTTCCGCTCGACGATTTCGAATGGACTCCAACGCTCAGCGACGTTACGCTTTGTGGCGCCCGCCAAGCGTTGGCCTCTGAGGCTAATAAATGAAAGTCACCGATATCCGAATGACCCCCGTCACCGTTCCCATGGAGGCTCCTTTGAGATGGAGCATGGGCGTTGAGACGGGAACGACGCGGGGCATCATCGAAGTATCCACTGACGAGGGAATCGTCGGCATTGGCGAGACGTACGGTGGGAATGCGGCTGAGCACGCCATTGAAGTCGCGAAACCGTTCGTTCTCGGGCTCGATCCGTTGGAGATCGGCGTCTTGCAGCATCGGCTTGGCGTGTTCCGGATCGGATATGAGACCGCGGTCCCGGCCGTGGTTCGCGCCGGGATTGAGATGGCCTTTCTTGATGCGGCGGGCAAAGCCTTGAACCGGCCTGTGTACACGCTGCTAGGAGGAAAGGTTCGGGACCGGATCGAATCCGCTGCCTACCTGTTCTACCGATATCGCAGTCAAGACGGGAAAGCGGGAGGCGAGGATTGCGCGGAAGCCATGCTCGATCGCGCTCAGGAGCTTGTCGCGCGCTATGGCTTTCGGGTGCTGAAGTTCAAAGGCGGAGTATTGCCGCCGAACGACGAACTCGCCGCGCTTCGATTGCTGAAAAAACACATGCCGAACTGCCCGCTCCGGTGGGACCCGAATGCGGCATGGTCGGTGGAGACGTCGATTCGTGTGGGTCGACGGCTTCTGGATGAGCAGATCGACTTGGAGTATCTCGAGGATCCAACGGCGAATCTCGAGGGCATGAGCCAGGTTCGAAAAGCGGTCCCCATTCCGCTTGCCACGAACATGTGCCTGGTCAGCTACGAGCAGCTTGCGCCGGGCATCCGGATGCGCAGTGTCGACATCATCTTGGCGGATGTGCATTTCTGGGGCGGATTTCGCGAGAACCAGCGGATGATGGCGGTCTGCGACGCCTTCCAACTTGGCGTCGGGCTTCACAGCGATCGGGAGCTTGGGATTTCGACTGCTGCGATGCTTCATCTGGCGGCGGCGTCTCCCTCGATGACTTACGCCATCGACAGCCACTATCACGATCAAGTGGACGACATTGTCACCCAGCCGTTCCAATACAAGAACGCATTCCTTGACGTACCCGACGGTCCAGGATTGGGCGTCGAGATCGACCGCGACAAACTCGAGAAGTATCACCGGCTGTACCTCGAGATGGGATCGGTGAACGAGTTCTACGATCCGAACCGCCCCGCGTGGGTTCCTGCGCTACCGATCTTCTAATACGGATCTGAACGGGAGGGCCACTTGAGCAAGGCGAACCGAACCAGAGTTGTGGCGGCGCTCGCTGCGCTGCTGTTCACGTTGTCGCTGTGGCCTGCGGTCGCGTTTGCGAACCGGATTGAGCCTTTCGTGTTGGGTTTGCCCTTTTATCTGTTCTGGATGGTATCGCTCGACCTTGGGGTAGCCGCGCTGCTCGCTGTGGCGTACTACTGGCTCGACTAAAATGCTCGATCACTGGACGATTGTTCCGGCAGTCGTACTCGGGTTCCTGATTGTGACTCTTATTGTCGGCCTGCGGGCCGGCAGGGGGCGCATTCATAGCACTGCGGATCATGTCGTCGGTGGCCGCAGCCTTGGCTTCCTGCTTGTTTTCTTTGTCAGCATCGGAGAGATCTACAGCTCAGTCGCTTTTCTGGGCCAACCCGGGTGGGCGTATGAGCATGGCGTGTCCATCTTCTCGAACGTCGGTGTGTATCTTTCGTTCATAGCGTTTTGGCTCGGGCCAAAAATCTGGGCCGCGGGAAAGGAGTCAGGATATCTTACCCAAGCTCAATTCCTCGGGGACCGCTTTCAATCGCCTCTCTTGCGCAGTGTGGCGGCGGTCGTGGGCATTACGGCGCTGGTGCCGTATATCTGCGTGCAGATCATGGGAGGCGGGTACGTTTTCAATGTAACCACTGATAGTCGGATTCCGTTCTGGCTCGGAGCGCTACTGGCGTTCAGTGTCGTCGCCGTTTATGTTTACTCCGGCGGTCTTGGAGC
>DASQVJ010000280.1:0-9961 GCA_035640835.1 Bryobacteraceae bacterium | reverse complement strand
AGTAGTCGCGCCAGGTGGTCATCATCCCGACGCAGCACGAGCAGCGGATCCGCTCGTCAGCACCGGTCAGCATCACCGTTCGAAGCCCGCCCCCGGAGAGCCCGCAGCAGCCGAGACGTGTCGCATCCACCTCAGGCCGGGAAGCCAGGTAGTCGAGAGCACGCTGGTCATCGAACACGAACACGCCTGGCCAGGTGAGTCCCGCGCTGAACAGGCTTTTCGCGATGATGTGCTCGTGTTGCCCCGCGAACTGGTTGTACCGTGTGATCTCGTCCTCGGCTTCCGGATTGGCCTCGACCATGTTGTTGCGAATGGCGCCGGGCACATCGCCGAGGCGCATGCGACGGCTGCCGAAGGTGAAGGTGTCGTGCACCAGGACCACGTATCCGCGCTTGGCCAGCTCATTCGCCCAAGCCGCGCCCCCGTAGTAGCGCTCATAGTGTTTCACCATCGCCGGATGTGGATCCTTGGAGATCTGTGTGATCTTGCGAAGCCCGAAGTACTTGTTGCCCCCGTGATCGTGCAGGCCGACCACCCCGGGCAGCTTACCCTTTGCGCCAGCGGGCTTCAGCAGCAATGCTTCGGTCGGCGGACCGAAAGGAAGCTGCCATTGCAGGTGCTCGATGCTGAGCCCGTCGAACTCGAAGGTATGCTGCACCTGTGCCACCGGCGTCTGCGCTCCCCCAGGCTGCATCAGCAGCTCTCGAAATCGAGCCCGCGCCGTCGGCCGCCACGCATCGGCGCTGCCAAAGTGGGGCTGACGGAAGGACAGGCGCGGAGGCTCCGAAACGTACTGCGACGCCCACTCCCCGTAGGCTCCAAGCATGTTCTGGATCATGCGCTACATACTAACAATGGAAACAGAAGAAGCGGCGTTCGCCCGTGTCGAGCTTCAGTTTCAGTCGCGGCAGAGAGAGCCTGGCGGTCTGACCCTCGGGGCTCTCGGGCGCGAGTCGAATCAGCTGGTCATAGATCTCGAGTGCACGAACGTGCGCCTGTTCGCCTTCGGCGGCCGAAACGTCCGATCCTTGGGTGGTCAGGTCGTCTTTGCCAGCCTTGCTAATGGACCACATGGTCTCGTAAGCTTGCCCGAGCTGATGCAGCGCTTCGAGGCGAAGCTCACCTGCCGGGTACTTGGTCAGGAACGTCTCAGCGTTTCTGATGACGGTTCGGAAGCAGTTTGGCTGCTTGCATTCTGGATTAGGGATCGAACAAGCGAGACTCTGGAGAAGCAGGAAGGCCCGTTGTCCCCAAGCCGTGTCCGGGTAGTGCTCCCAGGCCTTCGAGAGAAGGCTCCGATCGTACTCGAGAGCGCCGCTGTAATGACCGACTCCGGTATATCGGACGCCTAGCGGAACAAGCTGCCTATTGGCCGTCGCCATGATCTCGACACCATTGGCCGGTGATTGCGCCAACAGCACTTGTCCAAGCTGGACCGTGAGCGCATCCGCTGCAACCAACGCCGCAGCCCGGGTGTCTGGATCGGCCGTCCGATCCCAGCGTAGCGTTCGCATGAGATTCCTACGTACATCGTCTACCGATGTCGGCCCAAGAAACTCGCCTCCGAGTTTCCGGTTCACGTCCATCTGGAGCACCGCATGAGACAAGCGGCTCCGACTCTGCATGGCCCGCTCAGCCGACCGCACCTTTTCGCGCTCTCGCAGAACCTCGTTGCGAACCGCAATGATCTGAACACCCTCTCGCACCCCCACGATCGGCAGATGCGTGCGATTTCGATGCAGGAAGATGGTCAGGTCGCCTGTCATCCAGACTCGACCGGGTGCCGGCTTGCTCACACCGATCTCGAACGAACGTTCTGGCGTCGAGCCCGGTCCATAGCGGGCCGACAGCTTCGCTGCAACCAGGTCCTCAACCTCAGCGCTCAACTCGGGGTACCCGTTCACCAGCCGAAAGTCAGCGCGCATGAGTCGATTCGCCGGCTCAACTTCGCCCAGAGGGTAATAAAGAGCTTCGGAGATCACCTCACCACGAAGTTCCATACAGTAGCTCGCATAGTCGAGGAGCCCTCGACGGAGGTTCGGGTGTACAGGCAGATAAGTGCAGGCGCCACTCGAGCGCTTGTAGACCTGAGTCCACGGCACGCGATCGAGCCCCCTCAACATCTGCTCCGCCAACTGGCCGGCAGGAACTGCAGGAGTCGCATTCTCAAGGCCCACCGGCACCTTCGGTCCAGCTTGTCCGCGATAGAAGACCTGCAGCACTGCACTGCCCTGGAGCGGCAGTTCCTGAGGCACCTGAAAGTTGATCTGCGTTGCACTGGTGTAAAGTAAGCCGGCAACCAGATCGTTCAGCCGCACCTCGACATCGCACAGCTTCTTGGGAAACCGCAGGGTTTCGACAATGGTCTGGTTCGGACGACCAGGATTCGGTTTCTGCCGAACCTGGGGATCCGGTGTGCCTGTACAAGGCTTTGCCGGTCCCAGGTGTTGGCCGTAGATGGACGCCAGCCGTCCCGGTGCAAGCGGGGCTGGTCCGTTTGCTCCGGTGGGCACGACACTTCGGGCCGAATACGAGGGAACCCCTGCGACCGCGTTACCCTCGTTCTTCGTGGATGTTCGCTGCGGCCCTTGCGAGCACGCAACCGTGAACAACAGAGCAACCACCAGGAAGCGCACAGCGAATTAGACGCCGAAGACCCTTGGTTAGTTCGAAGAACGAAGCAATAGCAACACGACGAATGGACTCGACGGCGGTTAGGGCTCCCGGGCGACGCGGAAGCCCACCATTCGATAGGACTGAAACGACGGCCAAGCCCCGCCACGAGCGTAGGACCGTAAGCGGGACCCGTCTTCAAAGAACGAGCCGCCTCGGATGACCTTGTAAGCGCCTTGCTCAGGACCCTTCGGGTTCTTACGCGGGGATACCGAGTAGTAGTCGCGCGAATACCAATCGGCAACCCACTCGAGGACGTTGCCGGCCATGTCATAGGCTCCGTACGGTGAAGGCGAGTTCTGGGTCTGCAGGTCCCCGCGCTTCGTCCCGTCGTACCAACCCACAGGCAAACCCGTGTCGTACTCGCTGGACCCGACGTAGTTTGCCCGCGACTTGTCGATGGTGTTGCCCCATGGATACTTGCGCTGATCCGTGCCTCGAGCCGCCTTCTCCCACTCAGCTTCGGTAGGAAGTCGATATCGTTTGCCTGTCTTCTCACTCAGCCAGTTGCAGTAGGCCGTGGCAGCATCCCAATTCACGCCTTGCACAGGGTAAGGATCACTGTCGGGAGTGCCCCCGCCATGGTTCTTAGGATCTGTCCAATAAGGAATCTGGTCCTTCGGAACCACGTGACCATTAGGCCAGAACTTGGGGTTGTCGTAGCCTGGATCGTCACGAAATCGACGCCACTGACCGTTCGTCACTTCGTACTTGCCGATGTAGAAGGCATCTAAGTCGACCGTATGTACCGGCCGCTCACGAGCTTCGCCGTCGCCGAAGTTGTCGCCCATCTTGAATGGACCTGCCGGGACGTAGACGAGCGCACCGTAGCCATCATCGACTTCATTCTTCATCGATGAAGGCGCTTTCGAAGGGTCAGCAGCTACGAGCGCACCAATCGAAAGAAAGAGAAGGGAAGCGGAAATGGTTCTCAAAGCTTCCCTCCAGAGGGAGGGATCATCTTGCTCTGAACCAGGAATGTCTGCAGAGCCGGCATCCAGCCTGAAAACTCCGGATCGTTGAATCCGCTGCCGAATCCATGTCGACCTTTCTGATAGATGTGAAGCTCCGTGGGCACTCCTGCGTTCGTCAGGTCGACGAATAGCTGGGCGGAGCCCAGGGCCGGCCCGCGATCATTCTGAGCGACACACAAAAAGGTCGGCGGAAAGTCCGATAGTTTCTCGTTTGGCGTAGCGCGACCCGGGCCATAGACGAGAGCTAGAAAATCAGGGCGTGAACTGAGACGAGCTACGGGATCGGCCGAGCCATCCTCTCCCGGGCCGGACGCCGCGACAACGGGTCGCCCCATGTTCGCTCCAGCCGAGAACCCGATATAGCCGACGCGTTTCGGGTCGAGCTTCCACTCTGCGGCATGCGCACGGACTACTTGAATCGCGCGCTTTCCATCCTGAACTCGAGCCTCCCCGTCGTATCGAGGCTCCAGCCGATAGGTAAGCACGAAAGCCGCCATGCCCCAGTCGTTGAAGCGTTCGGCGACCTCCATGCCTTCCATTGCGTACATCAGCATGATGTTCGACCCACCCGGAGCAATCACGACCGCCGAGCCGTTGGCCTTTTCGGGTGAGGGCAGGAAAGCGGTAATGAAAGGCTTATCGAGGGGACCGTCTCCTTTCGAACCCGGCACCTTTCCGTCTTCCCAAAGAGGAACGTTGAAGGGAACCGGCGCCGCGCCCGGAAACTTCGACTTCTCCGGAGGCGCACCGATGCACGCCGCGCATAATGCGATACCGATCAACACCCGCATGTATTAAAGCTCCGTCAGGTACTTGAGTTGCCCGGTGCTGTCGCCGAGCTTCTCAGTGGGCACGTTCATTCGCTCGAGCAACGATAGGTAGAGATTCGTCATCGGCGTGCCCGGCTCGTACACGAGGTGGCGTCCCGGCTTGAGTTGGCCATCGCCACGCCCCGCCAGGAGTACGGGCAAATTGGAATGGGAGTGCGAGTTTCCGTCGCAGATGGCGCCGCCATACACGAGGATCGAGTGATCGAGGAGTGTACCATCACCTTCCTTGATCGACTTCAGCCGCTGCAGGAAGTACCCAAACAAGCTCGTGTGATACGTGTTAATTTGCGTGATCTTCTCGATGTTCTCGGGCAGGTTGCGATGATGCGAAAGCGGATGGTGAGGATCGGAGACCCCGATCTCACCGTACGTCCGGACGCTCGCTTCGCGTCCGAACAGCAGTGTGCTCACGCGCGTCAGATCTGCCTGGAACGCGAGCACCTGAAGATCGAACATCAACTTCACGTAGTCGGCGAAGGTGACGGGCACACCGGCGGGCTTCTCCATATCCGGCTTGAAGCTTCGCTGATCCTTTTCGGCGAGTTGGATGCGCTGCTCAATCTCTCGAATGCCCGTCAGATACTCGTCAAGCTTGCGCCGGTCGGCAGGTCCGAGATCCTGCATCAGCCGCTGCGTCCGGCCATTCACGATATCGAGAATGCTCTTGCGCTGCGCGGCCCGGCGCGCGCGGGTCTCAGGATCCAGGCTGAAGTCCTGATCGCCGAAGAGCCGCTCGAACACAATTCGTGGATTGGTTTCCGGCGGCATCGGCATTTGCGGACCACGCCACGAGATGCTGTTCGTGTACGCGCAGCTGTAGCCGGAGTCGCAAACGCCGACCGTCCGTGAGTCTTCGCATCCAAGCTCGAGCGACGGGATGCGTGTCGCCGAGCCGTACTTGCGCGCGGCAATCTGATCCGCAGAGATACCCGCCTGGATGTCCGCGCCCGCTGTCTTCTTCGGATGCACGCCGGTCAGGAAACAAGCGCCTGCTCGGGCGTGATCGCCGCCACCATCGCCGAGCGCTTCCGCATTGTGATGGTCCAAACCTGAGAGGACCATCAGATGCTCGCGGAACGGCTCGAGCGGCTTGAGGATGCGTGTGAACTCGAAGTTGGCGCCCGTGGTTGTGGGCTTCCAATCCTTCATCGTGACGCCGTTCGGAATGTAGGTGAACGCGAGACGCACAGGTGCCTTCGTCGCGGCAGCGGTAGAGGGGTTGGCCAGTGCGGGCTTCATGGCGTCCAGCATCGGCAGAGCCACCGCGGCTCCCAAGCCCCTCAGGAATGTTCTTCGTGGAAGGTGTTTACCCGTGTTGATCATGCTTTGTTTCGCTCTCCGCGAGTCGCTTGAAAAGGAAGACTGTTGACGATCTCCAGCACCAGGCTGGAGAACCGGTAATCCTGAGATCCTGTGCGGCGCGCGATCTCGCGCACCGTTCGCTTATCGTATCGCTCCAGACCTCGGCCAAGGGCATAGGTCAGCATCTTGTCGGTCACGCACTCGACGAATGCACTGGCGTCCTGACGCAGGATCGTGCGCAGTTCATCGGGACCGCTAAACTTGCGTCCATCGGGCAGCACGCCCGAGGAGTCGATCGGGAATTTGCCGTCGTGCGTGCGCCATTGGCCGATCGCGCTGAAGTTCTCGAACGCGAGACCCAGCGGATCCATCTTCGAGTGGCACGATGAACAGATCGCGTTGGCTCGATGTTCTTCGAGTTGCGCGCGAAGCGTTGCCGCTGTCCCGATCTTCGCTTCGTCCAGCGTGGGCACATTCGGAGGAGGCGGCGGGACCGGCGCGTTCAGGATATTTTCGAGAATCCACTTGCCTCGGAGCACCGGCGACGTGCGCGTCGCGTAGGACGAAACCATCAGCACGCTGGCATGGGTCAGCAGTCCGCCGCGCGGTGTGCCCGTCAGGTCGACCTTCCGGAACTGCGTGCCCTTCACGCCTTTGATTCCGTAGAAATCGGCAAGCTTCTCATTCATGAACGAGTACTTGGCATCGATCAGGTCGAGCAGGCTTCCATCCTGCTGCATCAGGTTCGAGAAGAATAGCTCGGTCTCCTGACGCATCGACATCCGAAGGTAATCATCGAACTGCGGGAATTTCTCGCGGTCGGGCGTGGAAGACTCGAGACGCCGTAACTCGAGCCACTGCCCTGCGAAGTTCTCAACCAGCGCCTTGGCCTTGGGGTCCTTCAGCATGCGCCGGACTTGCGCTTGCAACACCGCGGGCTTGCGCAACGTTTTCTGCTCCGCATGGCGAAGCAGTTCTTCGTCGGGCATGCTCGACCACAAGAAGTACGAGAGTCTTGAAGCGAGCGAATACTGGTCGATGAGGCGGATCGGATCCGTGTTGGAGGCTGCTGCTTTCGTTGTCGACGCAGGTCGAATCAGGTTGTTGGCAGGCGCTGGATCGAGTTTCTCAATGCGGAACAGGAAGTCCGGCGAAACCAGGATCGCCTGCAGGCCAACACCAAACGCCTCGTTGAACGACGCACCTTTCTTTTGCGCAGCCTCCACGAGGTTCAGGTATGGCTCGATGTCCGCTGTGCTGACCGGTCGACGGAATGCCCGGCGCGCGAAGCTGGCAAGGTCTTTACGAGCACAGGCCGCCTGATGCGCCGATTCCTGCATGTGCCCGCAAACCAGCAGCTTTCCAAGCACTTCCGGCGAAGGTCCCGTGCGCTGACCATAGGGACCTAGCGCCTCCACATAGTGAACCCACACCCGGTTCGCCGGGACCTTGTTCTTCTCCATGCGCTCCAGCACGCGCTGCTTCAGCTCCGCGATCTTCTCGGGAGTAGCGTCGGGGGGCGCCTTGACGAACTTCATCGGATCCGGCGGTGGAGGAACGGGCCGCTTGGTCGGATTCGGACCGCCGTACGCCGGCGGGAGACCTTCGTAGATCTTCAGCACGGACGCAGCTACCCAGTGATCACCGGCAGTTACTTTCGTCTTGAACTCAGCTTGAGATCCGAAAAGATCGATGCCGCCCGCGTCGTCCGGGCCATTCATCGGGAGCGTCGCGATCTGCTTGCCGTCCATCCAAACGGCGATCGAGATGGGCTCCGAGCCGAGAGGACGTCGACCTTCAATCGCTACACGGAACGTGTACTCACCATCCGCCGGGAAGCGCATGTTTGTGTGAAGCGCGTTCGGCATCGAAAGACCGGACTCGTCGTACTGGGTCAAAGCGGTCTTCAGAAGCTCAAAGTCTCGCCCTGGCGGCTGCGCCCGAAGCAGCGTGGGCTTAAGCTGTTCGGGACCGTTGAGGGCCGTTCGAACCAGCGACTCGGCCGCCTTCAGGTACTTTTCCAGCAGCACCGGCGAAAGGGAAAGCACATCTCCGATGTTGTCGAAGCCGTAGCCCGAATCGTCCTGTGGGAAATCGTCGGCGGGCTTGAAATCGACACCCAGAAGGTCGCGAACGGTGTTGTTGTATTCAGCGCGATTCAGGCGTCTAGCGGTGACACGACCGGGGTCGGGCTTCGCGGCCTGCTCGGCGCGATCCAATTCCTGCTGAATCCACTTCGTCACGAGCTGGAACTCAGACTGCGGTGGGCGCGGCATGCCTTTGGGAGGCATGGTCCCATCCATCAGCCGGTGATTCACTTTCTCCCAGGTCTCGGGGTCCGTTGCCAGGGTGTGGGGAGTTTTCAATTCGGTCAGGTTCAGATCAGCGGTCCGAAGCTTCTGGTTGTGGCAGGCATAGCAGTTCTTCGAGATGAACGGCAAAACGTGCTTGTCGAATTCGGCGGAGCTTGTGGTGGTGGGTTCGGCGCTCTTGAGAGTGGGCCGATCGGCAAGTGCGGCGAAAAGAACGGCGAGGGGAAGGCCTGCTCGGAGCGCTCGGGACTGCATTTGTCCTTCAGAATAGTGCCAATCTCACAGATCGGCAAAGTGCGTTACGGTATGGCTGTTCCTGGCGGGATATGACCCAGTCGATTCAATGACTTAGCCTACCGTACAACTACCGTATGATACGTCGGTAACCGATTGAATTTTGGTGCGCCCGCAATTCATGTAGAATCTGTGACAGGAAAGCAGCGCTCCAGTGGCAAGTCGGTCCAGGCAGCTCGACCCATTCTCGTTAGATCGGCTCGAGGTTCAGCACCAGCTCGAGCGAATTCTGGAGTCTCCTCACTTTCGAAACAGCAAGCGCTGCTCGGCGTTTCTGAAGCACGTGGTCGAGAGCACGTTTGAGGGTCGCACGACCGACCTGAAGGAGCGGACGCTTGGAGTCGCGGTCTTCGAGCGCGAGCCAGACTACGACACCAACAAGGACCCCATTGTCCGGAACACCGCAGGTCAGGTTCGCAAGCGGCTGGCGCAGTACTACTATGAGCCGGAGCACGAATCGGAGCTTCGGATCGAGTTGCCTGCCGGATCGTACGTTCCCGAGATTGCGAAGGTCCACGAACCGCCGCCTGTGGAGTCGCCCGTGGCTCCGGTTCCTGAGCCTGCGCCAGCGACGATCCCGGCTCCTCAGCCGCCGAGGACACGGCCTTTGTGGCTGTTTGCCGGGATCGGGTTGGCGGCCGCGATTGCTGTAGTCCTTTGGATGACACGAGGCAGTTCGACAGTCCAACGGTTCTGGCAACCCCTGCTGAACTCACCCGGGCCTGTGGTGGTGTGCGTCGGGCAAGGTCATCCCTATCGGTTGCCGGAAGAGGTGGATCGTCACTTCGAAAATCCAGGGAGTGTTCCTGCGATGACGTCGATTCCCTTGAGCGCGGTCACGCCGGCGTGGGATCGATACATCGCTTTTGCGGACTCGCAGGTGCTGATGCGGTTGGCTGTGCTGTTCACAAGGTTCGATAAACCAGTCGAGCTTCGAGGAGGTCGGCAAACAAGCCTGGCGGATCTCCGGCGAAGGCCCGTGGTGCTGGTTGGCGCTTTCAACAACGAGTGGACACTGCGTCTAACTGGTGAGTTGCGGTTCTACTTCGAAACCGACCAAGCCGGAAAGGTCGAGACCCTGCGAGACCGGCAAAACCCGAACAATCGCACCTGGCAGGTGCCGATCTCCGCAGCGATATCCGACATGCACACGGACTACGCAATCGTTTCGCGCGTGTTCAACCCGACGACCGAGCAGACGGTTGTGGTCGCCGCAGGCATACGAGGCGGCGGAACCACAGCGGCAGGCGAGTTCCTGACCAATCCTCAATACCTGGAACAGGCGCTGCAGAAAGCTCCAAGGGATTGGCAGAAGAAGAACATGCAGTTCGTGATTTCCACCAGGATGTTCTCCGGCAACCCTGGTCCACCGACTTTGCTGGCAGCGCACTTCTGGTGATCGCTCAGCGATCCTGCGATCGCATCCAGTCGAGCGTCTGCCGGATGCCCTCTTCATAGGAGGTCTTTCGCATCTCAGGGAGCAGTCTCTTGAGACGGTTGTCATCGAGGAGCACGGGTGTGGTCCAGAGATAGTGCATCTCAGCGATCTCGCGCATGAAAGGGTTGAAGAGGCCCA
>DASQVJ010000279.1:0-8391 GCA_035640835.1 Bryobacteraceae bacterium | reverse complement strand
GGTTCACCGCGGCAGGAGGCAAGTCGCGCGCGACGTCTCCCGTAACTTGCGCAATCGATGCGAGCGCCTCGTCCGTCCTGGGCAGCTTCAACAGAGCGTCCACCCATCGAGCAGCAACCGTGGGGCTCACGACCTGATTGTTGGGGCCGTAGAAGAGCTTACGTGCGCCGATCCGCGATATGCACCAGATCTCGCTCGGTCCTCCGTCCTCTTTGAGTTTCTTGAGCAGTGCTTCCCCGAGGTCCGTCTTCGTTTGCAACGGCAGCAGCTCGAGACTCGCCGCGGTACGCCACATCTCGCGCAGCAGGCTCGGGTTGACGCGCTGCTTCTTCTGCCCTTTCGGAAGCAGGAACGGCGAGAGCCTCTGGAAAACGTCGATTTGCTGGTTCCGATTCATGCCGCCCGCAATGCGTCCGCAAAAGATCCACCATTGCGTTTCGTTCTCCACCTGCGTGGGGAAGCGGAGTCCTGAAGCGTAGATGCGCCGGGCTTGTTCGATCCGCAGGTCGTCACCGGGAAAACCGAAGCCGGGTCGAAGGCACCAGCCGCTCAGGTTGAGCCAGCGGACTTCATGCGCGGCAGACTTGCCACGACCTTCGGCATACTCGAAGAGCCAATCGGAAAGCTGGCGAATGACGGGCAGCGGCCAGGAGTTGCGGCCGAGTGCCAATGCAGTCTCGAGCTTCGATGGCAGCTCGCGCGGCTCCACCATGCCGGCCGGTCCGAAACAGCCTTCGATCAATCGCCGGGCTTGCACGAGCCCTTCGTCGCTCACGACTGCCGCCGGTCTCGACGGGCTCGCCGCAGACTGCACCTGCTTGCGAAGCTCGAATTGCAAGCGCCAACGATGGTCGCTGATGCGCGAGTCGGCCCAGATCTCGAGCGTGCCGACCTCGTTGAGTCGTGCGCCGAGCTTCACGGGAATCGCCCGCTCCTCAGTCTTGCGGCCGAACCGGATGACGGCGTTCAAGGGCGCGTGCAAGTGTAGCTGAGCGGCCTCTTCGGGTGTGAAGATGACGGTGTCGCCGAGCTTGTCTTCCGTGCGACTCAAGGAGCTGTAGAGGCGGAAGCTCACCGGCTTGTTCGCGAGCAGTTGCAGATCTTCGCGATCAATTTCCAGCACTTCGCCTTCCTCGGTGCCGCGCGGGACCAGGCAGACAGCTCGGAGTTCGTTCGCCTGGCTGTGGATCCCGAGATAGTAGGTGCGGGGGAGACCGCCGCGCACCACGAGTCCTGCGCCGGTGCTACGGACGTAGCTGTAGTACGCCGCACCGATCGCAACGGCAAGGTCGAGTTCCTGATTCTCGAGCAGCAGCGGACGCTGTCCATACCAGCGCTCCATCACCTGCGCGACGCGCTCGCGCAAAACATCGGGGATGAAGAACCCCCCATTGAATAGAATCGCGTCGGGCCGGGCGCCGGAGGTTTGTAGAAAGGCAGCGAGATGACGCGTGATCGCGGGATCGGTAACATATGGCAGACCCAGTTCGCGGAAGACACTACGCTTCTCTTCCTTCGGCGTATCCGTGAGGTCACAGAACGGCAGGAAACCATCGAGCGCCAGCTCGAGTACCTCGGCCCTCGTAATCTCCGTCTTCAGCGTGCCGCCGACCAGTCCCGCACCTCCACCGAGTACGGTGATCTCGACTCGATCGATGTGTGAGCCCTCCGGTCCGAGCAGCCGTTCCTTTGCCGCCGCACACTGGCGCCTTAATGCACTCCTCTGACGCAGCGACAGCGTGGTCCCGAGCTTTGCCTCCACCAGCCATGTCAGCGTGAGGTCGAGGTTGTCGCCGCCGAGCAGCAGGTGCTGGCCGACGGCCGTTCGTGTGAACTCGACGCGATCGCCTTCGCGGCCGACTCGGATCAGCGTGAAATCGCTAGTGCCGCCGCCGACGTCGCAAACCAGCACGATCTGGCCATCGAAGAGGTGCTTCTGCGACTGGCTGAGGTGCCCGGCAATCCAGGAGTAGAATGCGGCCGCCGGCTCCTCGACAAGCGTCAATCTTTCGATCCCGGCCTCTGCGGCAGCAGCCACGGTCAGCTCACGAGCTTCTTCGTCGAACGACGCGGGGACCGTGAGGATGACGTTGCTCTCGCTCAGCGGCGGACGACCCTGCCGTTCCCAAGCGCTGCGAATATGGCGAAGGTAGTGCGTGCTGGCCTCCACCGGCGACAGCACACGCCCGGCTTCCTGTGCATCCCACGGAAGAATCCTGGCAGTCCGATCGACGTCCGGGTTCGAGAGCCACGATTTCGCCGAGCTCACCGACTTGGTGGGAACCAGCGCACCTTGCTCGCGCGCATAGGCGCCAGCAAACGTCTCCTCACCGAGAAACAAAAACGACGGCAGAGTCTTGCGGGCCTCGATTCGACCGGGAGCGACGGTCTGGTCGATCGAAAGCGTGTGAATCGGCGGAAAGCCCGCGTCCGACGCTTCCGCCGGGTCGATATAGGCGAGCGCAGAGTTCGTGGTTCCGAGATCGATACCGATGTTCATGACGAGCAGAGCCTTTAAGCGGCCGCTCCTGCCCTTACGTTGAACTCCAGTTTCCAGCGGCGTCCATCGGACGCGACGCACCAGAGCTCGAGCACTCCGGTCTCGGTGACCACCGACTCGAGTGTGACGCGCACGACCTCGCCTGGCCGGTCCCCCGCGGGCAACGTAACTTCGATAGGCGAAAGCTCTTCGACATCTTCCGGTATGTCCTCGATCAAATCGCCCGGCGCATCTGTCTTGCGTGCGACGCTCGAGAAGAATCGGAACTCGGCAGGCTCTCCGACCACGAGCCCGAACTCGCGGCTCGGAAGCTCAGCCTTGGTGCCCTCTTCCATTCCAAACGGCGCCACAGTCAAAGCCTTGAGCGGGACAGGCAAGCCAGGTACAGCAGGCATCGCGCTTTCGATGCCGACGTAGTAAGTGCGAGGCACGCCACCACGGATGCGAACGCCTCGACCTTGCCGTGCCAGGCCATAATACGTGGCCCCGCGCGAAACCGCATGCATCAGGTCCTCGCCCGCGAGTTCCACGATCTGTGGCCGTGAAACGTCCCGCAACCAGGTGTTCAAGACGTCCACAATCCGCTCGCGGATAGGCCGCGCCCGCAGCACACCGCCGTTGAACAGAACATGCGTCGGCAATGCCTGATTCGGTTGCTGACTCAGGAACCTCGCCAGATGCCGCGTGATGGCTGCATCGGGTGCGTAAGGTAGACCGATCTCCTGCAGCGCCACACGACGCCTGCCCTGCGGCATGTCCGTGATCGGAACCATCGGCAGGAAGCCGTCGATGAGCACCCGATTCAGAGTTTCCCGTCGCAGCTTCGTTTTGATGGTCCCGCCAACCAGTCCGGTGCCACGACCGAGCAACGTGATCGGATGCTCCTCCTCCGTATTGCCCTCGGCAAGCAGCGCTTCTTTCGCAACCCGAGACTGCTGCCAGAGCGCGTTGAACTGAATCGGGTCGAGCTTCACCTTGCGCTCGGTCAGCTCGGCTTCGAGCACGCGAGCCAGCGCCAGATCCATGTTGTCGCCGCCGAGCAGAATATGTTCGCCGACGGCCACGCGCTCGAGCCTAAGCTCACCATCCTCTTCGGTCACCGCGATCAGGGTGAAATCGGTGGTGCCTCCACCGATATCGACCACCAGAATGAGGTCAGCCACTTTGACGCGCTCGCGCCACTCCTGGTGGCGCTCGATCCACGCATAGAAGGCCGCCTGAGGCTCCTCGAGCAGGATGAAGTTTCGATAGCCTGCTTCTTCGGCAGCCCTCTGCGTAAGCTCTCGAGCCACGGCATCGAACGACGCCGGGACTGTGATCAAGACGTTTTGCTGATCCAGTGGAGCATCGGGATGCTTGAAGTTCCATGCATAGCGGATGTGCTCGAGATAGGACCTCGACGCGGCGACCGGCGAGACCTTCGATACACCATCGGGCGCCGCAGCCGGAAGAATCGGCGCCGTGCGGTCGACCCCGGTATGCGAGAGCCAGGATTTCGCCGAAGACACAAGCCGCCCTGCATTCTCCGCGCCGCGCTTTTGGGCCAGAACGCCGGCGATTTGACTCGGCCGCTCGCTCCACGGCAGCGCCAGCGACCCTGCGGGAAACTCGTTCGGTCCCGGGATATAGAGGAAGCTCGGCAGCAGCGGTTCGGGTGCGGGTTCGCCCGGGTTGACAAGCTGCGGAATCAGGAATAATTCAACGTCGGGCTGGCTGAAATCGTCCTTGCTGGCCGCGGGTGCGTACGCGACTCCGCTGTTGGTAGTGCCGAGATCAATGCCGACGATGTATTTCACTGGGCTACTCGATCTCCACTTCGGCGGGCGCGAGGATATTCACGTTCTGGCCCGCGGCGATCTTCGGCAGGTCCACTTTCTCCACCTTCCAACCCTTATGACGCAGAATGCCGCTGGAAGCTTTGCCATCCGCGGGCACGTTGCCCAAAAGCTTCACGGCCGATGGATCCCGCAGGTCTACCCGAGTATTGGTGCCCTCCACGCCATCGATAACGGGACGCAGTTCGATGTAGCGCTCCAGCACTTCGCGGCTCTGCTCATGAAGGCTACGCACAGCAGCACCAACCTGGTCGTCCGTGTACGGTGTGATGTCTTCCATCAGAAAGTCGATCAAGCGAGCATCGCGCTGGAACACTGAGAGAATCTGGAGCGCCCCATCCGACGTTCGCGTCTCGACAACCGGTTTGGTGACAGGCGCAGGCTTCGGAATGGTCGATTCACGAACGAAGCCGAAGGCGTTCGCAATTTCTTCGGGTAGTGTGTCTTTGAAGAGGATGGCGAAAAAGGCCCTAAAGGCCAAGCCGATTCGTGACAATACTGTACCTCAAACTTCAGGATACACGGAAGTTGTGGCCTCGACGGGCGCCCTGGGAATGGGAGTAAGAACCTCCAGCCCGGACGTGCTCAGAACATGTACTCGCGCAGTATCGATACGGTTTGCGTCAGGCCCTGCGCTTCGAGCGTATCCAGGTACGCTTTGATCGTTTTGGGAGGACTTTTCAGCGTCTGCCGGTGATGGTCGGCCGCCCTGCAGACAACACCGGGCGCGAGGTCGAGTAGATGGACGACAAAGTCATCCGGATGCTGTGCCTCGATGTCAAAAGTCCGAAGGATTTCCGCAGGGAAGTCCTTCAGGTTTTCGGTGATGATCACATCGGCGCGCCCGCGGATTGCAGCGGCGAGTACATGCCTGTCGTCGGAATCGGGAAGCTGTAAACCCTCGATCAGGTCTTCATAGCCGGTGACAAGCGCATCAGGCGCATGCCTGTCCATCAGATCGCGTGTACGCTCCAGTTGTTCCCGCTTTAGGTCAGGCCGGTTCTGAAGAAGATTTCTAATCCATTCATCCTGTACCGCTCGTGACCACTTAGGACGGAACAGGTCGGTGTTCGTCAGGTTCATCAGAAGATCGCGGACAAGCGCGGAATACAGGACATTGGCATCGAAAAATGCCGTGAACGTAGCCAGCCTGCTCAGATACCGAGTTCCTCGTTATACGAGACGAACTCGTCGATCGCTGCCTGCCGCTCCTCACGAACCGTGCGTTTGTACGCCATCAGCGACTCGAAGGGAATGCGCCGGTGCGTGCCAATGCGGCGAAAGTTGATCTTTTTCTGGTCGAGAAGCTGGATGAGAGTCGGCCGCGAGATGTTCAGCATATCGGCCGCTTCCTGCGTTGTTAACTCGGCGTGCAGCGGCACAAGCGTTACGGCGTTGCCTCGCGCCATTTCCTCAAGAATTCTCAGTAGCAGCCGCACCGCCTGTGCCGGCAACTTCAGCGTTTCTTCGGGAGCATCATGATCGAGGATGCGCAGTTCCATCGGAACAGCATCCTGGATGCGCGCAGCCAGGACACGGCTCGTTTCCTTTGCCAGCGCCGCCTCCCCCTCCGTTGGAAGTGAAGGCGCCAGTGTTGCGATCGTGCTCATTGTTCCTCGCCGGGTTTCCAGTATTTCAGACCCAGCCTAGCACATAATCGAAACATTCGCAATTGAATCGCAGAAATCGAAACACGCGGCCTCAGCTCCGAGCTCGTTCCGCGTGCGCCAGAATCTGCTCCGCCTCCGGCTCACCCTTCTTCGCCGCCTCCTCCAGATTCTTCGCATGCTCCTTCCTTAAGTTGGCGAACATCGGCGCCTCCAAGGGATCCACATCGACTTCGAGGACAACCGGGCCGGCTGCGGCGAAGGCTTCGTCGAGAAGCTGGGGAAGGTGTCGAGGGTCGCGGACACTGAATCCCGTGCCGCCACACGCTCGGGCGACGGCGGCGAAATCAATCGGAGGAAGCTCGCAGCCGTACTCGGGATTCCCCAGGAACATCACCTGCTCCCACTTGATCTGTCCAAGGCTACCGTTGCGCACCACGATCACCTTCACGGGCAAGTTGTATTTGACGCACGTCGCGAACTCGGCCATCAACATCGCCATGCCACCATCGCCGATGAAGGCGACGCACTGGCGATCGCGATAGGCTAGCTGTGCGGCGATTGCGTAAGGCAAAGCGCAGGCCATCGAGGCCAACATGCCCGATACCGAGTGCATCTGCCTTCCCCGGGCCGGGATGTGTCGAGCCCACCATGCCGTCACTGTGCCCGAATCGGCAGACACGATCGCATCATCTCGCAGGCGCTTGCCGACCTCGTAAGCGAGACGCTGCGGTTTGATCGGCGTATCCTCGCTGGTCTCGTAAGGCCTTTGCGAGTCGCGCCATTCCTGCATCGCGCGCTGGATGTGCTGGAGGAAGCTGCGGTCTTCTCGATAATTCAACCGTGGCAGCAGAGCCTCGAGAACGCGGCGAGTGTCGCCGACGAGTCCGGCTTCCACCGGGAATCGCAGGCCGATACGAGCCGGGTCACGGTCGATCTGGACACCCCTGGCCTGGCCGGGCTTTGGCAGGTACTCGATGTAAGGAAAGCTGGTGCCCGCCAGCAGGATCGTGTCGCATTCGCGCATCAACTGCTCGGAGGCGGTAGTGCCGAGAAGTCCGATCGGTCCCGTTGTGTACGGGTGATCGTCGGGTACAGCGGCTTTGCCAAGGAGGGCTTTGGCGATTGGCGCGCCCAGCTTCTCGGCAACGGCCAGGAGTGCCTCGGTGGCTCCGAGTGCGCCGCGTCCTGCGAGAATCGCGGGCCTCTTCGCTTCGTTCAGGATCTTCGCGGCGCGCTCGAGGTGGGATTCTTCGGGCAGGCCGGCGGACCAGGCGAGTACATCCGACGTGTGATGCAGTACGTTGTGCATCGAACCCTTCTCGGCCGGCGGCTTCTCCTGCAGATCGACCGGGAACGTGATGTGCGAGACGCCCCGATACACAAGCGCCGAGCGGCACGCGAGGTCGACCAGGTTCTCGATGTGCGCCGACCCCATCACGCGTGCGTTGTACACGCAGGCATCTTCGAATACCTTGTCGAGCTCAACATCCTGCTGCGCGTAGGTGGACAGCAGGTCGTGATAGTGCATGCCCGTGATCGCGAGCACAGGCTGGCCGTCTCCCTTAGCGTCGTAGAGCCCGTTAATCAGGTGCAGCCCTCCTGGACCCGACGTCGCAAGGCAGACCCCGAGCTTGCCCGTATATTTCGCCCAGGCACAGGCCATGAAGGCCGCCGACTCCTCGTGCCGCACCTGGATGAAGCGGATCCGGTCCTGACGCGTCCGCAGCGCTTCCATAATCCCGTTAATACCGTCACCGGGGATCCCAAACACCGTATCTACGCCCCAGTCGATGAGGCTGTCTACGAACACATCAGCGGCCGTTGCCATTGGTTGAGTCTCCTGTACCGTCCTCGAGTAGGACTCCGGCAAGACGTGCCGCGTTTGCGTGTCAGGGTGACACGCGGTCTCACTTCTCTCTGTTTATCGGATCAACTGTTTTCATGCGCACCACGGATAGCCAGGGACCCTGAGTGTTTTGAAACTTCGCCGTCCACCACCAACTACCGACGTCTCCCCACGACCGGCCTGTGTCATCGACGATCACGTTGCATACCTCGATCACGTGCTGCTCGCGCCGGGCCTCCGAGCAGGTCCAATGGAGGGGCGTCGACGTTCCCGGCAAGGGCAGTGCGCGTCCAGGCAGCGGCCTGACAGTCCAACCAGATCCCCGAAAGCAGTGCTCCGGTGGATGAACATTGCGGCTGGGCTCGCCGATCCAGCGGAGGAGCCACTTTGTGTCGCCCTCCTGAAAGTGCGCAATCTTCGTACTCGCCGCTTCCGCGAAGCGTTGCTCGAGATCGGTGATGGGGAGCCGCTGATACGAGGCAAACGGCTCGGGCCAGGGCCGATCGGGAGCAGACGTCATATGAAGGTCATGTGCCGGCCGCAACATCGGGAGAATGGCGACAACGACGGCGATTGCTGCTAGCGTGCGCATCTGATCGT
>DASQVJ010000278.1:0-4016 GCA_035640835.1 Bryobacteraceae bacterium | reverse complement strand
GATCAATTGCCAGCCGATCATCCCGGCGTTTCCGCCGTGCAGCGGGTCGCAGAACATGCCCTCGATCGTGTGGGAACGCAGCATCTGAAAGAACATCGTCCTCTCGATGCCTGCGAGTTTCTCGTCCTGCTGCTCCGGCGTCAGCGATACAAAGTCGCCGAGCCTCTTAATGCCCTCTCGATAAATCTGACGAGGCGTCGCCTTGCCCTGATAGCCATGCTCCGGCACCGATTCGATCCAGGGCCCGCGAGTATATCGATACTTGTCGCGACCATAGGGACCCGCCAGCTGCCGGTCGATGTAGATGATGACGCCGGCTTCCCTGGCGCCAGGACCTGACTCGTCACTCGGGAAGATGCGTTCGCATGCCGCTGCCACCACCTTGGCTTCCGCTTCCGTGAAGAAACGCAGCGGCACTTTCACTTCCTGCTCCGCAGCCTCCAGCACGAACGGCTCGCGAGACAGGGTGTACAGCAGAAAGCCTCCCAGCGTCTTGGCCGGGATCGTCAGAAATTCACGACGTTCACTCTTCACAGCAACTCTCCGGGGCGTTTCAGATATCGATCGATCAAGGCATCGGCCGATCGAAACGTGATCGACAGCGCCGTGAGCGTGGGGTTCGTCGGGCCCGCATGCGGGAAAGCCGATGCGCCCACGACGAACAAGTTGGGCACGTCCCAATGCTGAAGATACGTGTTCACCACGCTGTCGCCAGGGCTCGACCCCATGATGGCCCCGCCATGCAGGTGCGATGTTGCGTAAACCGCGGTCTGATAGCGGCCGCTCACACGCCCCGCCCTGGCACCAGTGACGCGACTCTCGATGAGCTTGCCACCGGAGACTTCCGCCATCTTCTTCCCCATCTCAGCCGAAACCTTCGCGGCAAATGCCCGAACCTTCTGCTCATGCTCTGTCCAGTCCATCGTGGTGCGGAGCAGCGGATCTCCGTACTTGTCCGTATAGGTCGGATCCAGATCGACAAAGTTGTGCTTGTAAGCCAGATGTTCAGCAGAGAAACCAGGCGCACGGCCCATCCGATCGCGATACTCGAGAGCCGCTTTCTTCCAAGCTGACCCCCAGTTGCGTGGAGCAGCTCCAGGCGGCATGCCACCGAATGACGAGATCGGCGCGCCTCCTCCTCCGCCGCCCGTGAACGTGCCTCCACGCAGGATGCCCGCATCCGGATCGAGCCGGTTGAAACCATCGAAGTCAGAGAAGTACACGCCTTGGCCGCCCGCAGCCATGAAGCTGTTCGTGTACTTCGGATAGACGATTGCAACGCCGCTGCCTCCACCCATCTGGTGCGTGAAGTTTTTCCCGAGCGTGCCGGTGCCGCTCACCGGATCGTACGGCGTGCCGATCTTCGACAACAACAGCAAGCGCACATTGTTGGGAGTAAACGTCGAGAGGATGACGATGTTCGCGGGCTGCATGACTTCCTGCCCCTTCTCATCCACAAACACCACTCCCTCAGCCTTGCCGTTGCGATGAACAATGCGCCGCACCCAGCATCCATTACGCAAAGAGAACGACTTCTGCTTGCGCAGAATCGGCATCAGCAGATTGGTCGGCTGCGCCTTCGCCGAGATCATACATCCGTACAGCATGCAGTAGCCGCAGTAAGCGCATCCAGGTCTCGAGATCCCGTCCGGATTCTTGTAGTCGAATGGAAGCGTCGCGGCCGGTGTGATGTACGGGTGATACCCCATGGCCTTCGCGGCATCGCGAAAGATACTCATTGAGTAGGTCACCTTATGCGGGCCTACCGGGTACTCCTTCGAGCGCGGACCCTCGAAAATGTTTCCGTCCTCGATCAGCTTGCCCCGGATGTTGCCGGCCTTGCCGCCGATGCCCATCATCTCTTCCACCTTGGTGTAGTAGGGCTCAATCTCGTCCCATGTGAAGGACCAGTCCTGAACGGCGAGGTCAGCGGGCAGCTTGTTGCCGAAGCGCTCCTTCAGTGCCGTCGCAATCACGAACGTATCCGCCGGGTAGCGGTTTGC
The DNA here is from genome assembly GCA_035640835.1 of Bryobacteraceae bacterium. Classification (GTDB taxonomy): domain Bacteria; phylum Acidobacteriota; class Terriglobia; order Bryobacterales; family Bryobacteraceae; genus DASQVJ01. The sequence continues at coordinate 2,013 of DASQVJ010000278.1, read as the reverse complement.
GACGGCCGTCCAATGTTCGCCACTTCCTCCTGTGCCGGTGCCGATGCGCACGTGTCCATATTGACGGACGGGAGCCGCACTGTCTCGCAGGGTGTGGCGATGCGTCAAGGTCTCCTCGGCAATGTTCTGTAACATCCTGAACCTTAACGAATAGTCCACTTCGTCCATATTGGCGTGATAATCGGCCAGCTTCCGAGCGGGTCCGCGCTCCAGGACCACAACGTCGAGGTTGGTCCTTGTGGTGATCTCCTTTGCCATGGCGAGGCCGGTCCAGCCCCCGCCGATGACCACCACATCAACCGGTTTTAAGCGCTGCATACTAGTTAACCGAGTAATCAGTTGCTGACGTTACTCTATCGTGACCGTTTTTTTGATCCGGAACTCACGCGGCGAGGGCGTAGAATCGGCGTATGCACGCGCGGTGGTGGCTTGCGTTGCTCGGCGTTCCCCTCACTCTCGCCCTGCCCTTGCTTTTTGCGCAAGGAGCTCCCGGTAATCGCTGGGCGCAATACGAACGCGAGATGCAGAACCCGGTGGATGATCCGCCGGACGCCAACGAGAAGACCGAGTTCGCCTTTGCTCGCCTCCGATTTCGTTCGCCACGCGACGGCTGGTATTACAAGCGCTGGGGGATCGATTGCAATAAATCCGACCGCCAGTTTATCCAGGGATTCAGGCGTCTGACGCGCGTCCATGCGCGATCGATCGAGCAGATCGTCGACATCGACAGCGACGAGATGTTCGATTGGCCTTTCCTCTACGGTGTCGGCGTTGGCGACTGGAAGCTTAGCGCCTCGCAAGCCCAGCGACTGCGTCAATACTTCGACCGTGGCGGCTTCCTGATGGTCGACGATTTCCACGGCGAACGCGAATGGGCAACCTTTATGGCCGGCATCTATCAGGTGCTGCCCGATGCCAAGGTCGTCGAGCTGCAAGACAACGATCCCATCCTCAATGTCGTTTACGATCTCAAGGAACGCATCCAGGTACCTGGGCTGAATGTTGTCCACGGACCCGGCTACGAGCGAGGAGGCATAATCCCTCACTGGCGTGCCGTGATCGACGATAAGGGCCGTGTGATCGCCGCACTCTGCTTCAACATGGATCTCGGTGATGCCTGGGAATGGGCGGACCTGCCCGAGTACCCCGAGAAGTACGCCTCCATGGCCTACCGTCTCGGGATCAACTACATCATCTACTCGATGACGCACTGAGGCTCGACGCTCGAGCCATCAGCGGCGGTCTCTCACCCGCAATCCACAGGAGCACGAAGACCAGCACGGTCAGAGAGAACAGCTCGAAGACAAGAGCAAAACCGGATGTTTGCCATTGCCGACTCAAGACTCCGCAGGCGATCGCGACAACCAGCGCGCGTAAGACCGATGGAAGCGGAAAGCGGATCTCAGGAATCCTTCGATACATGGCAACGGTGATCGCCGTTGCTGCGCCCATCGCGAGCAGGCTCCCGGCTGCGGCCCCTGCGGTTCCATAACGCGGCACCAAGAACAAGACCAGCGGAGTCACAATGATTGGCAGCGGCAGTCCCACAGCACTACTCCAGTTGGCTCGACCATGTGCGATCAGGATGGACGTGGACACGTTCACCCACATCACGAAAAACGACGAGATCAGCAGGATCGCACTCGTGGTTCCTGCTGATCGAAACTGCGGTCCAAACAGGAACCCCATGATGGCTTCGGACGACCCCGCTGCAACCGCGATCAATGGCAGGAAGTAGGACAGGACTCGGAGCACGTTTCCTGACAGCTCGCCCGCAGCTTCAGAGAGTCCTTCGCGCTGCATCCTCGTGACCGTCGATAACACCACTGGCGCGATGGAAATCGCAGCGATATTGGCGGCGTAGGTCAAGTTTTGCGCGGCACCATAAGCCCCGACCTCCGCGGCTGCCGCGCCGAGCATCGTGAGCAGAAACAGATCGAGCCGCTCGAAGACTCGCAAGCCAAGCGAAGCCCCGGCACTCGACGGAACAATCTGCCAGAAGAGCGGGGAAGT
>DASQVJ010000277.1:0-5715 GCA_035640835.1 Bryobacteraceae bacterium | reverse complement strand
AACCACAGCACGAACCATCCGGCGACCCACTGCCGCTTCCAGAGTTGCCATCCGAGGAAGCCGAGCAGGGTCACGAGCAACAGAATATACATCGCGTCCCGCAACGGTTCGGTACCCCACGGAATGAGCTCGAGCCTCTGTGGACCAAGCGCCCAATGTACGTACGTGTCGAACGTGTGGAAAATCTTCCGGTCGAAGTGCAGGGCATAGGACCCGCTCGTCTGCCGCGGCGCGATCGCCCGATGAAGCAGGAAGTAGCCGAGCGATACCACGAACATCGGCACTGTCCAGACAAGAAACCGTCGCGCGACGAGCCAAGCGAGGCCAGCGACCAGAATCGGATACACGACGTTCAACTCGAGCGCGCCGAAACCCAATAAAAACATCACGAACTGAGCGAAGTAGTAGCGCTTCTTACCGGTCTCGAGAAATCGGAGGAACAAACTGCAGCCGGCCAGCAGGAAGAACGCGCAAAGACTCTGGTTATAACTCGACGTCCATGACATCACGGTCCCAAGCGAGTTGTTCACCATCCAGAGCAGGGGAGCCAGAAAGCCCGCCAGCCTCGACCCCGTGAGCCGCCAGGTCAGATGCGCGATCAGCACCAGGTTCGCCGCTTGTGTCAGGAAGACCCAAATCCGAAAGGGCAGGGCATCAAGCCCGAACAGGTACTCGAAAAGTAAGAAGAAGCCGCGCTCGCTCAGGAACCGGACGGTGCCTTGGGCATACGGATGGAAGAGCGCACGCCAGAAGTCTTGTTGCGTGTAAATGCTCAGGTGGAGTCCGAGCCAGGCAAAGTCGTCCTGCAAAAACCAGGTCTTCAGGCCATACCAGTACAGCCAAAGCATGAGCAGGCTGGGTACGGTCCAGTAAGCGATTTGCAGGACGACGTTAGCTGCCCGCCGTCCATGTTGCGTCACCGTTCTCAGCCGCCCGCCTTTTCCAACCCAATCGACATGACGATCACACCCAGCTCACGCTGATCGATCGTTCCCGGGGCCAGCGACTTGTCTAAAGCAAAGCGAAATATCACCGAGTCCCCCGCCAGCAGCTCAGCAGGAACCGGCTTTCGGAATACGTGCTCGCCAGGCATGGAGTACTGCTCAGTTCCGATCGTGCGGTCACCGGCAGTGGCCGTCAGTTGAATGGTGCCGAGCTTGTCGAGAACCGGCTTGGGCACGGAGAAGCGAACAATCAGGTTCGCCCCTTTCTGCGCCGAGTCCGCCGGAGGTCTCAGGTTTACCTCGAACTTTCCCGCCGACCAGCGCCACGCGTTGTACTCGATCCCATAGAAGCCGCTCACGAGTTGCACTGCGGACTTCGGGTCCGAAGTGACTATTGTCGATCGAAGCTGAAACGGATCCTCGATCGTCTCAACTTGCTCGCGCTTCCTTCGTTTACAGGCTCCAAGGCCCGATCCGGCCGCTAGCAGAGAGATGCCCCACGTCCGCCTCGTCAATCTCCGCATTTTTCCACTTGCACCAGACAAGAGAAGAAGGTGGGTCCTCCACCGAAATCCGTCAGCCGCTCAGAAGTGAGCACGTTCGTATTGCCGCGATCCGGGCTATTCTTGGGCCAACGCACCGAGGGTGCGAGTACTACGCCCTCTTTCACCAGTCCATCGACCTTGGCCTTCAGCCGCAGACTCCCACGATCATTAAACACCCGGACCAACTCGCCATCCGCGATAGCCCTCTTCGCGGCATCGGCCGAATGCAGATGGACAATCGCCGTCTCTGCATCCGTATCGGATCGAAAGCCGAAAGTTGAATTCATGCTGTTGTGGCTCTTTGACGCGACCATCTCGAGCGGATACCGAGCCTGCAACTCACGATCGCCGAAACGGCTCTCGACCGGCGGCGTGTACTCGAAGTTCTCGGCTCCCAGATCGACCTTGCCGGAGGGCGTCGGAAACTCGCCATGCGCGAACGGCAACCACGGAGTTCCCGGTGCCGACACGTTCAGCCGCACAGAACGCTCCTGTTCCAACCGCTCGAGTGTGATCCCCTCCAGAAACTTGTGTCCGGAGTTCAGCAGAGTTCGAATGCACTCATCCTCCGAGTCCCGGAAGCAGGCATCATCGAACCCCATCCTCTGCGCGAGCAATTTGAAGATCTCAAAGTTCGACTTGCACTCGCCCGCGGGCGGCAGCGCCGGACGCGCCAATTGCAAGTACAGATGACCGTACGCGAGGTAAAGGTCGGTATGCTCCAGAAACGTGGTCACCGGCAGCACCACATCAGCGAAGTCCGCCGTGTCCGTCGGCATCTGTTCCAGCACCACCGTGAACAGATCCTCGCGACGCATCCCGCGAAACACCTTCGACTGATCCGGCGCGACCGCAGCCGGATTCGAGTTGTAAACCACCAGCGCCTTCACCGGCGGATTGTCCACCTCGAGCAGTGCGCTGCCCAACGTCGACATATTCAGGATCCGCGCCTCACGCCCGAGCCTCGAGCGGACTTGCAGCTCCGGCATCTCGAGCCCGGCACGATTTAGCTGAAACGTCTGCGACGTTGAGAGCTGAATGCCGCCGCCAACTTCGCGCCACGATCCCACGAGTACCGGGAGCGTCGCGATCGCCTGTATAGCGGAAGCCCCTCGATCGGACCTCTGCACGCCGTAATTCACTCGAATCGCTGCGGGACGAGTCGTCGCATACTCGCGAGCGAGGTGCACGATGTCCTCACGCGCTATCCCTGTCGCGGCCTCCACCATTTCCGGCGTATACTTCCGCACGCGCTCGCGCAGGGTGTCGAATCCCTCGGTGTAGTTTGCGACGTAGTCCGCGTCGTAGAGCCTCTCGCCGATGATGACGTGCATCAGTCCGAGCGCCAAGGCCAAATCCGAGCCGGGATTAATGAAGAAATGCTTGTCTGCGAGGCTGCCCGTCCGGGTCAGCACGGGATCGATGGTGTAAAGCTTCGCTCCCCGCCTGCGAGCCTCCACGATGAACGGCCACAGGTGGACGTTAGTCGCATGAATGTTCGCACCCCAGGCCAGTATCAACTTCGATTCGGCAAATTGCTCCGGCTCCGTGCTGTAGCGAACGCCCTGAGCTCGTGTCATGCCGGCCATGCCGGCGCTTGAGCAGATGGTGCGATCCAACCGGCTGGCGCCCAATCGATGGAAGAACCGGCGATCCATACCCGAGCCATTCAACAGGCCCATGGTGCCCGCGTAGCTGTAAGGCAGGATGGCTTCCGGCCCGAACTCGTCTGCGATCGACGACAACCTGGTTGCGATCGTATCGAGCGCCTCATCCCAGCTAATCCGCTCGAAGCGCCCTTCGCCCTTGGCCCCCACTCGCTTCAACGGGTAAAGCAAGCGCTGCGAACTGTACTGCCGGTCGAGATACTTGGTCACCTTGGCGCAGAGAAAGCCCTGCGTAATCGGGTGTTGAGGATCGCCGCGCAGCCGCGAACCAACGCCATTTTCGACGTTGATCAGCACGGCGCAAGCGTCAGGACAGTCGAGGGGACAAACGCTGTGCCGGATTTCCATATCTGATTATAGAAACCGAAGCAGAAGTTATGCATCGATAAGCTTGAGCGCGTGTCTCCTACGCGCCCTTGCTACCATCAAGCACCATGGACTTCGAACTCACAGGCGAGCAAACCCAGCTGCGCCGGACGGTACGCGAATTTGCCCAAGCCGAGATCGCGCCGCATGTCCTCGATTGGGACGAGAACCAGACGTTCCCGCTCGAAACCATCAAGAAGCTTGGACAACTCGGCTACATGGGGTCCATCTTCCCCGAGGATCTCGGCGGCGCCGGTTTCGGGTACATCGAATACAGCATCATCATCGAGGAACTCGCTCGCGTTGATGCATCGGTTGCGCTGATCCTCGCCGCGCATACATCGCTCTGTTCCAACCACATCTTCGTCGCCGGAAGCGATGAGCAAAAGAAGCGATATCTCCCCAAATTAACGACTGCCGAGTGGATCGGCTGCTGGTCACTAACGGAACCGGAGGCCGGTTCGGACGCAGGCGGCACACGGTCGACGGCTGTTCTGGACGGCGAATGCTGGGTCCTGAACGGTGGCAAGACGTTCACCACCAACGCGCACTACGCCGACGTGTGCGTCGCCATGTTCGTAACCGATCGCAGCGCCTCGCAGCACGGGATTTCCGCCTTCATCATCGAGAAAGGCACGCCTGGCTTCCGCGTCGGCAAGAAGGAAAACAAGCTCGGCATGCGCGCCAGCGCCACCGGTGAGGTCCTCTTTACCGATTGCCGTTTGCCCGCGAGCCAGCTTTGCGGATTACCTGGGGAGGGATTCGTCGACAGCCTTCGGATCCTCGACGGAGGCCGTATCTCGATCGCAGCGCTCTCCATTGGCATCGCGCAAGGTGCGTATGATGCGGCATTGAAGTACGCCAAAACGCGCAAACAGTTCGGACGCCCAATCTCGGAGTTCCAGGCAATCCAACACAAACTTGTCGACATGGCGACTGCGATCGATGCTTCGCGTCTGCTGACGTATCGTGCCGCTTATCTCAAGGACAAAGGCCAGCGTGTGACCCGCGAGTCCGCGATGGCGAAGCTGTACTCGTCGGAAGCCGCAGTTCGTATCTGCGACGAAGCTGTCCAGATCCACGGGGGCTACGGGTTCATCAAAGATTACCCTGTCGAGAAGTTCTACCGCGACGTGAAGCTCTGCACCATCGGTGAGGGTACAAGCGAAATCCAACGGCTTGTCATCGCACGACAGCTTCTGAAGTAGACCGTGCTAGCATGACCGCCATGTCCGGTGCTGCACAATCGCCCTCTCTTCAAATACGCCGCGCCGACCCCGACGATGCCGAGGTCTGCGGGCGGATCCTTTACAGCGCCTTCGAGGGCATAAACCGTGCTCATGGATTCGCGCCCGAGCTACCGGACGTCGGCGCCGGCATCGGCGTCTTAAGCATGCTGTTCTCGAGCCCTTCGTTCTACTGCGTGGTAGCGGAAGAGGATGGACGAGTCGTCGGCAGCAATTGCCTCGACGAGCGTTCGCCGGTTGCCGGACTTGGACCGATCAGCGTTGACCCATCGGCACAGAACCGCGGCATCGGACGGGCCTTGATGACAGCTCTGCTCGACAGAGTCCGCGAGCGCGAGTTCGCGGGCGTGCGCTTGCTTCAGTCCGCTTTCCACACCCGTTCTCTCTCGCTGTACGCAAAACTCGGCTTCGAGGTGCGTGAGCCGATCGCTGTGATGTCTGGCCTGCCAACAGTCAAAACGATGGAAGGATTCCGAGTGCGCCCTGCGCTTGAAAGCGATATTGAGGCTTGCTCGTCACTCTGCGGGCACATTCACGGGTTTGCCCGAACCGCCGAGCTACGCGACGCCATCGCGCTAGGCGCGGCCCGTGTGGTCGAGCGACAAGATCGCCTGACCGGTTACGCTTGCGGCTTCGGCTACTTCGGCCAGGCCGTCGCCGAAAGCACCGATGACCTGAAGGCGCTCATTGCGTCCGCAGAAGAAGTCGGCGGTCCAGGCATTCTGGTCCCCTTGCGCAACGCCGAGCTTTTTCGCTGGTGCCTCGACAACGGCATGCGGGTCTTCATTCCGTTGACCCTCATGACCATCGGCGTGTACGAAGATCCACGCGGGGCTTACCTTCCGTCGATTTTGTATTGAGTTTTCAGAACGCGATCTGCTGCATCAACAGCTCAGAGTGCTTGAATTCGCAGCGAACCGAGCGACGAGAAGTCGCGATCACGGGT
>DASQVJ010000276.1:0-3658 GCA_035640835.1 Bryobacteraceae bacterium | reverse complement strand
GAGGCGAAAGCCAATGTGCATCCTGCCACATGCCGAAGCGAGCCGTCGCGGATGTGGTACACACGGCCTACACGGATCACCGCATCCAGCGCCCCGGCTCAACGTTGACGCTTCAAGGGCTGCAACCATGGCGCGGCGATTCTCCGCGAGAGCGCGGTCTTGCGATGTTCGAAGTCGGCGAGGCGCGTGGTGACGTCGAGATGCTGCAGCAGGCCTATCGCATTCTAGTGAGCCAGCCTGCGCGCGATGCCGCGGTGTTAGCGGCTTTAGGCACGCTGACGCTGCAGAAATCGCGGCCCGTGGAAGCGGCTCAACTGTTCGAACAGGCTGTGAGGCAGGAGCCCGGCAATGCGGAAGCGTGGTTCCGATTGGGTCTTGCGCAGCAGGCCGCGGGCAAGACGGACGCCGCGGTGGATGCTTTTCAAGCTGCGAGCAAAGCGGATCCCTACTTCTTTCAGGCGTACGTTGCCGAAGCAACTCTGCGGAAGTCAGACAAGTCGGAATACCGTCGCATCCTGGAGCGCTACCTTCGTCACGTGCCCCAAAGTCTCGCTGCCAGGAAGGCCTTGGCGGCCGCCCGATAGCAGAGAACACGGCTCATTGTGTGCCCGACGCCGTGACACTTGAGGTCTCCGCTTTCGTTTCGACCGCCTTCCGCGTTTGATCGAGCGAGGTCAACAGCGTGGACCTGGATACGTGCCTGATAATCGGGTCCACCAGAAAGTGCAGCATCGCGGGAACGTCGCGGCTCAGCGCGATCGCCTCAAGCTCGAAATACACACCGCCATCTCGCTCTTCCAGCCGCGTGATGGTGGAAACCTTCCAGACATAGCCGCTGCCCTCGCCCGGGGGCAGCTTATGCTGTTTCGAACTCCCGTAATCGAACCATTCCTGTACACGAACGCTCTGAGTCAGCGAATAAGAGCGATGCGCATCCAAGGCCACGTAATTCGATCTGTACTCGCTCTCGAGAGCTCGCTTGGAAAAGAAGCTTTGGTTTACCATCGTTACCACGAAACGATCGCAGCCCCGATCCGGATTCGAATCGCGTTCCATCACCTGCACCTCTCTCACCGCGGGCGCATAAAATTCGCGATAGTGCTCATACTCGCGTGTTTTTGCGATGACGTCCTGGACGTGTGCACCGGGGAAAAACACAGCGCCGATCCAGTGATGCACTAATCCGTGAGGAACGGTGACCGGCATTTTGGGCTGTATGGGCGCAATCACTATTTCGCCCGAACGCACTCTCTGGAGCCGCTCCTTCGATTCATCTGTCCAGAGAAAGTGGTGCGAGTGCGTGCGATCCATCATCCGCGCGTTGGCACGAGCCAGATACTCTTCCCACGCGCGCGCCGTTTCGCGGTTCAACTCTGCTCCACTCACTGCGCCCGAAAGCAACAGCGCCAGAGCGATCGAACTCTTAGTCGGCCAATACATCTTCCTCCGCTCACTTGGATGAAGTTTTCGAAGCCATTGGCGCAGCATTACGTTACTCGGTCGGGAGAAGGGCATCCGCTGTGCCACTCGAGGGCAGGTCAGGCAATCGTGTGATTCGAGGCTGTTTAGAGGTGCAGGACAGAGATTCAGGCCAGCCGGGGCGTTGGCGTCTGCCCACTTTTTTGACAAATCCGCTCGGCAAGTGCCGATTACAAATCTATGTCGCGTCTCTCCGCGCCGCGCCGCCACTGAAGACGGTTTGATAGCATGAGCGCCTATGAATCGACTTCTCCTGACTTTGTGTGGTGCCGCGTTGTTCGCAGCCGATCACAAACAGATCCCGCTTTGGTCACGTGGAGCGCCCGGTTCGGAGGGTCAGACTGCGCAGGAGCTTGCCGAGCCGCCTAGTGCCGATCGCGTGGCGCTGCGGTTTAGCCGCATCCACAATCCCTCCATCACCGTGTACCTCCCGAAGCCCGGCGCCAGCACCGGAACAGCCATGGTGGTAGCGCCCGGCGGTGGACATCGTTATCTCTACATGCATGAGGGCTATGACATCGGCGAGTGGCTAGCCTCGAAAGGCGTTGCTGCTTTCGTGCTCAAGTACCGCCTGGGGCGTGAGGAGGGCTCGCCATACAAAGTCGATGTCCATCCTCAGCTCGATGCAAAACGAGCGATCCGTATGATCCGCAGCCGCGCTAAGGAGTGGAACGTGGATCCCGATCGGATTGGGATCATGGGGTTCTCGGCAGGCGGAGAAGTCGCGCTTCGAACGAGTCTCACCTACGATGCGGGCGATCCAAATGCTGCAGATCCGATCGATCGTTTCTCGTCGAAGCCTGCGTTTCAGGTTCTGGTATACCCCGGCATCCGCGACGTCACCCTCGAGGGCATCAAGAAGGACACGCCGCCCGCTTTCCTCATTTGCACCTCGGATGATAAGAGCCCAGCTGAAACGGTTCCGCCGCTTTTCACCGCGTTAATGAAAGCTGGAGTGCCGGTCGAAATGCACATCTACGCCAAAGGCGGACACGGCTATGGCATCCGCAAACGTCCGCTGCCTGTGTCCAATTGGCCGACGGTCTTCGAAGCCTGGCTCGAGAACTCCGGGTTCCTCAAGCGAGCAAGTTCTTAACCACGTTCGCCTTCTCGACGCCTGTCAAGCGCATATCGAGACCCTGGTTCTTGTACGTGAACTTCTCGTGGTCGATGCCGAACAGGTGCAGGATCGTAGCCTGGAAGTCACGTACATGCACGGGATCTTTGGTGATGTTGTAACTGAACTCGTCCGTCTCGCCGTGTACGACACCGCCCTTGATACCTCCGCCGGCCATCCATAGGCTGAAGCATCTCGGGTGATGATCGCGCCCATAATCGTCGCGCGTCAACTTGCCCTGACAATAGATAGTGCGTCCGAACTCGCCGGCCAAAATCACCAGCGTGTCATCGAGCATGCCCCGCTGCTTCAAGTCCTGCACGAGGGCCCAACAAGGTTGATCGATCTCCTTGCACTGGCTCGGCAGGACTTCGGGAAGATTCGAGTGCACGTCCCACCCGCGATGATAGACCTGCACGAACCGTACGCCCTTCTCCGTCAGTCGTCGAGCCATCAAACAGGTCTGCGCGAAGCTGCCGGGAGTGCGCGCTTCCTCGCCGTACATCTTCCAGGTGCTCTCGGGCTCGTTGCTGACATCCACCAGCCCTGGCACCGAGCTCTGCATGCGGAACGCCATCTCATACTGCGACATGCGCGTACGCGTCTCGGGGTCACCAACCTTCGCATATGTGATTTCGTTCATCTCGCTCAGCGCATCCAGCATGCGCCGGCGCACGTTCGAAGGAACACCCTCAGGATTATTGATGAACAGGACCGGATCGCCCGAGCTCCGCAAGCTCACGCCCGAGTATTGCCCCGACAGAAAGCCTGCACTCCACAGCCGCGCCGAGATCGCCTGCACATTCGCTTTCGGATGCTTGTGCTTTGCCTGAAGCACCACGAAGGTCGGTAGATCGTCGTTCATGCTGCCGAGCCCGTAACTGAGCCACGACCCCAAGCACGGCCGGCCGGCGATCATGAAGCCTGTCTGGAAGAACGTGATCGCAGGCTCATGATTGATCGCTTCCGTATTCATGCTGCGAACGATCGCAATGTCATCCACCATCTTTGCGGTGTAAGGAAAAAGTTCTGACACCCACGCACCGGACTTTCCATGCTGGG
>DASQVJ010000275.1:0-4758 GCA_035640835.1 Bryobacteraceae bacterium | reverse complement strand
AGACCCGGAAGAGACTCGGCTTCGCCGAAGCCTGCTGGGACGGCGACGGCCGCGAGGTCCAGTAGATTAACGAAGTTGGTGTAGCGGCCAAGGTTGGAATTAAGGCGCACCGGCTCCTTGTTCACCTCCTCAATGGTATAGATCGTCCCGGCCGTAGGTAATAGCAGGAGATCGACTTCCTCCCAGATCTTTCGACTTTGAGCAGCACAAGCTTCGAGTTCGTACAAGCCTCTAAAGGCATCGACGGCGCTGTATCGTTTACCCGCTAAGATAATGGCATGCACCGTCGGATCCGCGGACTCGGTTCCCCCGCTTTCCAGGAATTCCCCAACCGCCGCATAGCGTTCCGCCACCCACGGACCGGCATAGAGCAAGGAGGCGGCCTTCAAAAAAGGTTCATAGTCGAACTCGATTTGTTCTCCGCCTAGCGCGGCCATGCGCTGACACGCCTCATCGTAGAGGCGCTGCGCTTCCTTGTTCCCGAAAAACTCAAGCTGATCGTTCCGCGGCTTGCCAAAACGGATCGAGCCCTCTGGCAGAGGCCGTGCCAACGGGGTACGTGAAAAGGGATCCTGTGGATCTTTCGCCTCGGCAACCGCAAGTACGGCCGCCGCATCGTAGCACGTTGAGGCTAAGATCGAGACACAATCGAGCGATCGGCACGCTGGGACAACGCCGCGACTACTAAGAACTCCGCGGGTTGGCTTCAATCCTACGAGGTTATTGAACGCTGCCGGCACCCGGCCGGATCCCGCGGTATCAGTCCCCAGGGCGAAGGCTACCATGCCCGATGCTACCGCGACTGCAGAACCGGAGCTCGACCCGCCGGAGACATAGCGTGCATCAAATACTGAATGGCACGCGCCATGAGGCGAGCGTGTGCCCACGAGTCCGGTAGCGAACTGGTCGAGGTTGGTCTTACCGATCGGCACTGCGCCGGCCTTGATTAACCTTTCAACGACATAAGCCGAAGTTTCTGGAACGTAAGCAAAAGCAGGACACGCGCAGGTCGTCGGAACGCCAGTGAGATCAATATTGTCTTTGATCGCAAAAGGAATCCCAAAAAGCGGGAGCTCATCGAACCGCTCGGGGTCGAGTGCGTCGACGTATACCCGGACTTGTTCCGAAGTTAGCAGGGTGATCCATACTGAAGGATGAGCCGGATCCCGAGCACGGCGATGCGCCTCGGCGATAACTTCTGCCGGCCTCAAACGGCCCTCACGATAAAGTTCGCGGAGCCTAGAGATGGTGAAAGGTATGTTTGAAAAATCCATGAAACGATTCGTTCGCCGACGGAGTTAGTGACCGGCCATCTTCTCTCCGAGCTCCTTGACGCTGACCTCGGAAACCGGCGCCTCGTAGACAAGCCGTCCTGCAGTCATAACTAACACTCGATCCGAAAGCGAGAGTAGCTCGTCGATGTCCTCGCATATCAGGAGAACTGCCACGCCATGATTGCGCGCGTCAATTATCTGAGAATGGATGAAATCAACCGCCGCGAAATCGAGTCCGAAACACGGATTTGCCGCCACCAGTATTCGGGTGGTACCCGCGCCCAATTCACGCGCCAGCACAGCCCGCTGAACATTGCCTCCCGAAAGCGTTCCCATAGCGGAGTCGAGACTGGGCGTCTTTACCTTGTATTGGGTCACTGCGCTTGCCGCTCGGGTGCGGATCTCTCGATAGCTGAGAAGCCAGCCGCCAAGCGAGAGTGGGCGCCGTTCAAAGGAACGCAAAGCGATGTTCTCGGCCACCGTCATCTTGGCTGCACATGCGTTGTGCAACGGCTCTTCCGGCAGGACGTTGATCTGGTGCCGGAACATTTCGCGTCGGGTGCCACCGAATCGTTCACCCTGCAATAGAATCTCTCCGGCCTTAGCCACCCTTTGACCGCCTAGCACTTCAACCAGCTCCCGCTGGCCATTCCCCGAGATGCCCGCTATGCCGACGATTTCGCCGGAGCGCACGGTCAGATCAACTCCACAAACCGCCTCGACGCCATTATCGCGATCGGCGCGAAGACCTTTAATTTCAAGCAGAGCGTCGCCGGGCGCACGTTGCTCTTTTTCGGTCGTCTTTCCCAAATGCTGTTCGCCCATCATGAGCGTTGCCATATCTGAAACCGAAAGATCAACCACTCGCCCTCCCCCTGCGACGCGTCCCTTGCGTAAAACGGTGATTTCATCGCAATACCCGGTGACCTCCCGAAATTTATGGGTGATGAGAAGAATGCTGAGCTCCTTCTGATCAACCATCTTTCGAAGCATCCCGAGCACTTCATCAGCTTCCCGCGGTGTCAGGACCGATGTCGGTTCGTCAAGAATAAGGACTTTGCTGCCGAGATAAAGTTGCTTCAGGATCTCGACCTTTTGTTTTTCGCCGGCCGCAAGATTCGAGATGCGGGCTTTAAGATCGACTTGAAAAGGAGCAGTTTCGAGGAATGCCGACAGCTTACGCTGTTCTTCCCGCCAATCGAGAATCCCGGGAAGATCAGAGCGTCCCAGCAGAAAGTTCTCTGCAACCGTCATCGCGGGGACCACGGTAAAATGCTGATACACCATGCCGATCCCGAGATGGTTCGCGTCATGCGGGCTGGTAATATTACGCGAGGCGCCGTCGACGATGATGTCGCCTTCATCGGCTCGGTGATAGCCCATGATGCATTTAACCAGCGTGCTCTTTCCGGCACCATTCTCGCCGAGCAGCGCATGGTAGGTGCCAGGAGCGAGACGCAACGACACATCCTGGTTGACAACAAACGATCCGAAACGCTTGGTTACGTTGACTAGTTCGACTTCCGGAGGGGTATGGAGCTTGGTTGTCAACATATCGGCGCTCCCGTTGATTCTCCTTTCTGATTCACCCTGGCGTCCCCGGCGCTGGCTGCAGATTTAGAGACTCCGAGCTTGTTGGCGGACCATTTTTCTAGCGCCTCCAATAGGTACCTCGACTCAGAAACCCACCCGAAGATGCCTCCTTGGGCTTTCGTCATTTCCAAACTCCATTTGTGGAACTCAGGAAAATAAGAGGCGACGCAATCTTCAACGATCAGACAGTCGTAACCACGGTCATTCGCTTCTCGAACGGTCGTGGTGACACACACCTCAGTGGTCACGCCAGTGACGACAAGCTGGCGAATCCCATTGTGCTTCAGGAGATCGTGCAAGCCGGTCGCATGGAAAGCTCCCTTCCCTGGTTTGTCCACGACTGGTTCCTCTTCCTGGGGATAAAGCTCAGGAATTATGTCATGGCCCTGCTCGCCGCGAACAAGGATTCGGCCCATGGGGCCTTCGTCGCCGATCCTCATCGCAGGGCTTCCTCGGTTCTTTTTGGAGGCATGTAGGTCAGTCAGATCGGGCAGATGCCCTTCCCGGGTGTGAATCACGCGGAGCTTTGCCACACGCCAGGCGGCGAGCAGCGTAACGTTGGGCTCAATCGCGCGCCGCAACTGGGAGACATCGTTCCCCAACATCTCACCGAATCCACCCGGTTCGAGAAAGTCCCGTTGCATATCGATGATCAGCAACGCGCAGCGTTCCGGGACAAAATCAAATGGATAAGGCTCGGCCGCGATATTCATACACGCTGTTTAAAGGAAAGCCGGGATCGGACGAATCATAGGAATACGACTGGTTTTTCGTATATGACGAGCACGATCGTTCCTGCTTTGCTCGAAACGCCGTGCGCCGTACCCGGCGGGTTAATCGTGAATGCACCGCGACTTCGGAGCGCGTTCTGGTCCCACTGTTCGCCGGCCAAAATAAATATGTGTTCGTACCCTTGATGGAGATGGACCGGCACGTGGCTCTCCTCACGGAAACGGATCAATACCGCCGTTGGCCCTTCTTTGCCGTCTCCGTACAAACGGTGTATTTCCGCGCCGTTCACGAATGGGCGCCACGGTATCTCGTCCTGCCATTCCTCCACCCGGAAAAGGTCGGGTAAATCTATGGAGCGGTACGGTGCGTTAATGTTTTCTGCCGCTCCCTTCTTCTCGTTATCGACCGAACATTTCTCTGCCACTTTCATTGCACCCCGAGAGCGGCAAGTACTGATTTGGAATCGCTCACCGCGCCGAAGACGCCTCCCTGCATCGTGACCATTTTCAAGGCAGCGAGGTGGTTGCCTAAATCGGTGGCACCGGTGCAATCGGAAAGAACGAGGCATTCGTAACCGCGGTCGTTCGCCTCTCGCATCGTGGTGTGCACGCAGACATCGGTAGTGATTCCGGTGAGAATCAGATTCTGAATCCCTGCGCGATGGAGCAACATTTCGAGGTCAGTCGCATAGAACGAGCCCTTCCCCGGCTTGTCGATGACTGGTTCGCTTGGCTTGGGGGCAAGCTCAGGAATGATCTCCCACCCCGCCTCGCCTCGGGTCAAAATCTTTCCACACGGGCCAGGATCGCCGATTCCCGCACCGATACGGCGACTACGCCAGCGTTTGTTCTCCGGAAGGTCGGAAAGGTCCGGGCGATGCCCTTCACGAGTATGGATCACGTGAAAACCACGCTCACGGAATGTGGCCAAGAGCCGGCTCAGTGGCTCGATGGGGGCACGAGTCAACGAGAGGTCGTATCCCATCTTATCGACGTAGCCGCCTTTCCCACAAAAGTCGGTCTGCATGTCGATGATGATCAGCGCCGTATCTGTGGGCTCGAACCCTCCGTCGAAGGGCCACGGATAGGGATCGGCTGCGACCGTTGCGAACTTCATTCCATCTCCTGAAGCCGCATCTTGGTATTGTGGCGGCCCTTCA
>DASQVJ010000274.1:0-3255 GCA_035640835.1 Bryobacteraceae bacterium | reverse complement strand
AATCACAACAAGGCGATGATCGTGACCACCAATTTGCCGGATCCGGATGCCGGAAGCGTGGTGGTTGACCGTGGGAACTCGGGCAAGACGGATTATCGCGTGACCCTGGCCGAGCGCATCGGTGCTCGCGCCAGGTCACGACTCTTCGAAATGTGCCGCGTCATCAAGATGCCGGCCGTTGAAGACTACCGCATCAAGTCGAAGCAGGTCCGCTAGCGTCCGAAGACGAAGCGAGCTCGTCGAGGATCGGCGCCGCCGTTCAACACACCGTTGTCCACAAAGATCACGGTGGGCGCGGACGAGTTGCTCCAGTTGCCGGTCACCGAGACTTTATGCCCGAGCGATTGAAGCTTGTCCGCAACTGCCTTCGAGATGCGCGCTTCGAGGTTAAGCTTGCCCGGGTTGAATACGTGGTCGGCGAACGATCCATAGAAATGCTCTGTCTGGAAGCGCGGAGCCTCCACCGCTTCCTGCGGCGTCATGCCGAACACGATCAGGTTCAGCAGCACCTGGAGCATCGCCTGGTCCTGATTGTCACCGCCCGGCGTGGACATCACAAACGCGACCTTGCCGTCCTTGGTGACGAGCGTGGGGCTCAACGTTACACGAGGCCTCTTGCCAGGTGCAAGCTGATTTGGGTGCCCTTCCGTCATCACGAAGGTCTGCAGCCGCGTGGAGAACGGGATGCCCGTCTCGCCGGCGATCACCGAAGGTAACCACGCGCCGCTCGGCGTTGCCGAGAATGCGTTGCCAAAGCGATCGACGACGTTGACGCAAGTCGTGTCATTCACGTTCTCACCGGTCTCGGTAGCTTTTAGCTTGAGAGGAGTTCCGAAATCGCCCGGCCTGTGCTCGTTGTTGGCAGCGTTCGGGTCGATCATGGCGCGGCGCTGTGCGGCGTACTCGGTAGACAGCAGCCGCTCTTCCGCGATGGTGCTGAACTTGGGATCGCCGTAATATCGATCGCGATCCGCAAACGCGAGCTTCACGGCTTCGACCACCGTGTGCAGATACTCGGCCGAGTTGTGACCCATCGATTTCAAGTCGTAGCCGTCGAGGATCTGCAGTGCCTCCAGCATCACAGGACCCTGGGTCCAGAAGCCGGGCTTATGCACTTCATATCCGCGGAAGTTCCATGACCGCGTCCGATCCTCTTCCGCCCGGAACTTCGCGAGATCGTCGTATCGAATCAAACCGCCATTCTGTTCGGAGAAGGCTGCCAGCTTCTTCGCCAGGTCGCCCTTATAGAAGTAGTTGTGAACAGCTTCCAACTTCTTCTGCCGATTTCCTCGAGCTTTCTTCTCGGCCTTCGCGAGATCGCGCAGGGTGTTGGCGAGGCTCTGCATCCTGACAATCTCACCGCGCTTGGGCGGCACGCCGTTCGGATAAAAGAACAGCTTCGAAGCGGGCCACGACGAAAGGATTGGCTCATAGCCGCGAAGCATTCCTGCGAACTCCTCGGCGATCGGAAAGCCCTCGGCATACTCGATGGCGGGAGCGGAGACCTCTGCAAAGCTCTTTGTGCCGTACTTCTGGAGCGCCAGAATCAAACCGTCGAAGACGCCAGGAACAATCGCCGCACGGATGCCTTGCATTGGTACCGGCGGGATCTTCCCGGGCTGCTCCCAAGGCTCGCGCTCGCGCTTCGTGTAATAGTCGACCGTGGCCAGGGCAGGTGCAGTGCCCACGCCGCTGACGGCAATCGGCGGCCTGTCTTTTAGCTTGATCAGCAGGGGCATCTCGCCACCCAGCCCGAAGCGGGACTGCTCGGTCACCGCTGCGGCAAGCACCGAAGCCACACCGGCATCCACAGCGTTTCCGCCGGCCATCAAAATGCGATACCCAGCTTCGACTTCCTGATTGTTCGCAGCAGCCACCATCTCGCGCGTACCTCGCACGGGTGGAAACATCGTTGGGCCCGACTGGGCATACAACGCCCCAGCCGCCAGGAGTGACAGCAGATACCTTCTGTTCATCAAGACCTCTTAAGTGATCACCTTCGTGCTTTCCAGCATACGCCGATACTTTCGCAGCAATTCATAGAGCACCACTCCGCCTGCTGTCGCAACGTTCAAGGAATGCTTTAAGCCAAGCATCGGAATTCGCACATGTGTGTCGCATTTTTCGAGCAACGGGGCGCTCACGCCATCGACTTCGTGCCCTAAAACGATGCAGACGGGGAATCGTGGCTGCCAGTCAAACAGGTCGTGGGCGCGTAGCGTCGTTTCGAGAACCGCGAGGTGGAAGTCCTCGGCTTGGAGGTCGCTTGCGGCGGTCACCGAGTCGGGCACATACACCCAGGAGACGCGCTCCTCCGCTCCGAGAGCCGTCTTTTTGATCCCTTTATGTGGAGGTCGACCCGTGATGCCTGTGAGCACGATCTTCGACACACCAGCCGCATCGGCCGTGCGAAACAGCGAACCGACGTTATACAGGCTGCGAACATTTTCGAGCAACAACGCGACGGGCAGCTTATCGATGTCGTCGTATGCCGTGCCGGCGGTTGTCGCGGAGAAGGGAAGTCGCTCCATCCTGGAAGCGCTAGGCGGCTCGATAGACGACTTCGCCGCCGCGGATCGTCTGCAGAATGGTCATGGCACGACTCACGGGATCCCAGCGGAACTGGACAATGTCGTTACGGTCGCCGGGCACGAGCCCACGTTGTCTCCCGGAGATGCGTCCGACACGGGCAGGGTTGCGATTCGCCATCGAACAAGCTTCAGCCAAGGTGGTTCCGGCAAACTTGATGACGTTCTCAACCGCTCGATCCATGCGCAGAGAGGACCCTGCGAGTCGAGTGCTTCCGGCGACCACAACGCGCCCGTCTTCCGTGAGCTCTACGTCTATCTCGCCTAAGCGATACCGGCCGGGCGTCGCGCAAGCGGGCATGGAGGCATCGGTTACCAGAAGAGATCGCGTGACGCTCTTGGCTCTGAGAGCCGCCTTGAAGAATGCGAGCCCGAGATGAATGCCATCGACGATGAATCCTGCAGTCAAACGATCCTCGGCGAGCTGATCCCAAATGTAGTTGGGGTGTCGAGGAAGGATGGCGTGAGCTCCGTTGCCCAGGTGCGTGGATTTTGTGGCACCGGCACTCACCGCATCGTGTATCTGTTCGGCCGTGGCCTTGGTATGTCCGATGCTGACCACGCAGCCATCCTGCACGACCTGCTCGATGTAACGAGGCGCTTCCGGCCACTCAGGCGACAGCGTAACCAATCGCACTAATCCGTCAGTCGCGTCCTGCCAGCGCCG
>DASQVJ010000273.1:0-3818 GCA_035640835.1 Bryobacteraceae bacterium | reverse complement strand
TCCGGCGTCCGGTTAACTTCGGCTCGTCACAAGATCAGAACCGACGCATCAATGCGCTTCGAGAAATCGCTCGACCCCGAAAACACGGTGCGAGGACTGGCGCGAGCGCTCGAACTGCTTCAGGTCATTTGCCCAACAGCCCGGTGCTCTGGTGGGGTTGTCGATGTGCGAAGTGTGCGGCCCCCGATCCCGCTCATCTATCTTCCGGTTCCTTTTGTTTCACGCAAACTTGGTGTAGCAATTACAGCTGGTGAAATCCGGCGCATCCTGACTGCACTCGGATTTGGAACGGAAGAGCGCGAGGACGGCTTTCTCGTTTCCGTGCCGACGTGGCGGGCGACCAAGGATATCTCTCACAAAGACGATCTCATCGAGGAGATCGGCCGCATGATTGGCTACGATCAGATTCCCCCGAAGGCTCCTCTGGTCGCCGCGGTGGTGCCGCCGGTGAATCCGTTCCGCATCTATGTACGCGGGATCCGGTTCCAGTTGGCCGCTCAGGGATTCAGCGAGGTTTATAACTATTCCTTCGTGAGCGAGGCCGACCTGGCGCGCTTCGGTTTTGCGCCGGAACGGGCGCTGCGAGTGGTGAATCCGCTGGCGTCCGATTTGACCCATCTCCGCCCAAGTCTCCTGCCTGGGCTGTTCAAGAATATCGCCGATAATGTGCGCCACTTCCGCGAGTTTCGGCTATTTGAAATCGGAACCGAAATTCACCCGCGCTCAGGGACAGAACTGCCCGACGAGGTGCCACATGCGGCGGCCGTAACCTACAGCGCCAGCGGAAGCGAAATTGAGTTTTTCGAGTTAAAGCGAGTCCTTGAGTGCGTGCTCCCTGCGGCAAGGCTTCGGCACGCGACAGCGTGCTGCTACGAGCATCCGGCCAGAGCAGCTGAGATCGAGTGGCAAGGGCAGGTTGTCGGACGCCAGTTTGAGTTGCACCCTGCGGTTCTCGAACGAGAGGGCATAGAGGGCCGCGCGGTGGTCTTCGACATCGACCTGCGTGAAACCGAGAAACTTGCCGCGCAGGTGTCGTTCGAGTACCGCGCACCGCGCAAGTATCCGACAAGCGGATTCGATCTGTCCGTAGTGACGGATGCGAAGACACCGGTCGCAACCATCGAAGATGCCCTCGTGGCGGCAAGCGGCTCGGACCTGGCGAGCATCGAATTCGTCCGACAATACGATGGCCCTCCGTTGCGTGCGGGCCAGAAGAGCGTCACGTATCACCTCGAGATCG
This sequence comes from Bryobacteraceae bacterium, assembly GCA_035640835.1. Classification (GTDB taxonomy): domain Bacteria; phylum Acidobacteriota; class Terriglobia; order Bryobacterales; family Bryobacteraceae; genus DASQVJ01. Next base: position 2,578 of record DASQVJ010000273.1, on the reverse strand, counting down.
GCGCTCCGGACCATACGGTCACCGCCGATGAAATTACGCGCATCCGCAACCGCATCGTGAATGAATTGAGGGATCTGGGTTTCGATTTCAGAATCTAAGTAGCGGTGGTATCGAATTTCTTAACGGAGCTGCTACCGATCTCGTCCGAGCTCTATGCGCACGCCTCCGGAGCTCTTTGCGTTCCGGAAACGCGGACGGTTCTCATTGCGGACCTTCATCTTGGCTATAGCTGGGCGCAACGGCGACGTGGCGAACTCGGGCCCTTGGCTGATGCTCGTACGCGCGAGAAGCTGCTCGGAGTGCGCGATCAGCTCCAGCCCAAACGTTTTGTCTTTTTGGGCGATGTCGTTCATGCTCCCCGTCCCTGCGCGCCAGAACGGGCTTGGATCGAGGGGATTCTCAAAGGGCTTGCATCCGATGCGCAGCTTATTGTGGTTCGAGGCAATCACGATCGGCGCTTCGCTGCCGAGTTTGCGCATCTTCCGTTCGAAGATGTTGTGACCTGGTCCGACGGCTCCGTAACAGCCGCCCACGGTGACCGCACGGATTTCGCCTGGCCAGAAAATCACACGCTGATCCTGGGCCATCTTCATCCGGCGCTCGCCATTCGAGACTCTTCCGGTGCCGGTCATAAGCTTCCGGTATTTCTGGCTAACAGCCGTTGCGTTGTGCTTCCTGCTTTTTCCCCGTTCGCTCGGGGGAACGACATCATCAGCGGGCTCCCCTCAGAACTCGCTAGCTGTTTTGGAGCCGAGGAGATTCAAGTCTTCGCAGCCACGGGCAAAAAAGTGGCACGACTGGGACCGCTCCGGAACGCTTTGGACACGGCGGCCGAGTCGGATGTGAGTTCCGCGGCGCAGTTCCGTAAAGGATATCGGAAGATCTAATCAGCGTCGGCTGTTTCACCGCATGGCCTGGAGCGGCTTGGCAGAAGAAAAGAAAAAGTAAGAATTCCCGGGGCGAGATCTACAGAACTAGGGACGGTGTTTGCCGTATTTCAAGGCAGCCCTTACCTGTCGGCAGCACTTTACCGGGATTCAGCCGACACTGATTGTCGAACAGCTGCTTAAACCGGGCTATCAGGCCGAGCGTGTCATCACTGAAGAGGTCAGACATCAACTCTGCTTTTTCCGTTCCAACGCCGTGCTCTCCGGTGATGGAGCCGCCAACCGAGATGCAGAATCGCAGGATTTCCTCGCCGGCAGCCTGCGCTCGTTCGAGATCGCCCTTTCGGCGGGGGTCAAACGGCAGAATCGGATGCATGTTGCCATCACCCGCATGGAAAACATTGCTGATCGGAATGTTGTATTTCCGGCCGATATCGCCGATCGCCTGCAGCGTTTCCGCAATTTTCGTGCGGGGAACAACTCCGTCCTGTACGTAATACGTTGGGCTGACCCGCCCGATCGCTCCGAAAGCATTTTTGCGACCCTTCCAGAGCAGATCGCGCTCTTCAGCAGATTGAGCGGTGCGGACCGTGCGCGCGCCGGAGGCCCGGCAGACTTCTGCAATAGCTTCGGCCTGCTCTTCCACGGCTTCCATCAGGCCCTCCACCTCGATGAGCAGAACTGCGGCAGCGTCCAGGGGATAGCCGGCGTGTGTTGCGGCCTCCACCATGCGGATCATCGGCCCGTCCAGCATCTCGAGCGCGACAGGTGTGATGCCTTTCGCTGTCATCGCGCCGACTGTGTTACCGGCCTCTGCCACCGTGTTATAGATGGCCAGCATGGTCTTGACACTCTCCGGTGCGCGCACCAGGCGAACGCCAATCTTGGTCACCAATGCCATGGTTCCTTCGGATCCGGTGAGCAAACCCACAAGATCGTAGCCCGGGGTTTCCGGCGCGCGGCCACCGATCTCCATGACGGTTCCGTCGATCAGCACTGCCTCGAGGCTGACGACGTGGTTTGTTGTCACGCCATACGCTAGCGTATGAGGACCGCCGGCGTTCTCGGCCACATTGCCGCCAATCGTGCAAGCACGCTGGCTCGAGGGATCGGGAGCATAAAAATACCCGAACGGAGCCACTGCCAGCGTGACATCCAGATTGACAACGCCCGGCTGAACCAAAGCAAATTCATTCTCGATGTCGATCTCGAGAATACGGTTCATGCGGGCAAAGGAAATCATCATGCCGCCGGAGATCGCAATGGCTCCGCCGCTCAAACCCGTCCCGGCACCCCTACCCACAAGCGGAAGCTTGAATTCCGCCGCTATCTTCACCAGACCTACCACTTCTTCCGTTGTGCGAGGGAAAACGACGATGTCGGGGATCGACATATGGACGCCGCCATCGTATTCGTACAGCTTTCGGTCGACCGGATCCGAAAGAATTCCCTGCTTTCCCAGCAGGGACTCAATCGCGCGGTGGGCTTTCGGATCCAGGTCCATACGTGAACGGAACTATAACAGGCTGCGGACGTAGCGGGTGATGTCCTCGCTCGTCCAGTTCTCGCCTTCGGCGTATTTCCGCATGATGCGGCCATCTTTAATGATGTAAGTCTCGGGGAATTGGAACGTCCCATAGCGTGAGCTGACCTCCGCGTCCGGGTCGCGAGCCGTTGTGAACGAGACGCGG
>DASQVJ010000272.1:0-4798 GCA_035640835.1 Bryobacteraceae bacterium | reverse complement strand
CTCTCGATCGCATTGACGAAGCCGCCCGCGGCGCCAGGCTACTCTCGATCAGCTACGTTCAGTTCCTCAGCGGGTACCGAGCCGATCTTGAAGCGATCGGCGAGATCTGCGGGCGTCACGGCTGCTTCTTCTTCGTCGATGCCATCCAGGGCCTGGGCGCCTTTCCGATCGACGTTCGAAAGTGCCGTATCAATGCACTCGCAGCCGATGGTCACAAGTGGATGATGGGCCCTGAGGGTTGCGCGATCCTCTATGTCCAACAGGACGTCCAGGACACGATTGAGCCTGTAGAGTTCGGCTGGACCAATGTCGCGAATTTCGGCGACTACAGCTCCCGGGACATGACGCTCCGCTCCGATGCTGGCCGCTACGAACCCGGAACTCTGAACACCATCGGAGTATACGGCCTCCGCGCTGCCCTGGAGTTCATATTGAGCATTGGTGTGGACCAAATCGCCCCCGCCGTCCAGGCCCTGGCCGACCAGGTCGCCTTCGGAGCCCAAGCCAAAGGCTATTCCCTGCTAACCCCCCGCATTCCCGAAACCTCTGCCGGCATCGTCAGCATCCGCAAGGAGGGTGTCGACTGCCGCGTCCTCTACTCCAATTTGAAAAAGAAGGGCTTTCTCACCGCCCCCCGCGACGGCTGGCTCCGCATCTCCCCCCACTTCTACCTGACCAGTTCGGACATCGACCTCTTCCTCTCGGAACTCCCCTGAGCTCGCCTCAACACCGACAGCAGGCAAGTTTCCGATCCTGTTCGACGGGCTCCGATGGCCGCTTGTGTCTTGTACCGCGCTGCTTTCGTTCAGAGCACGCAGTGTTTTGGCGTGCCAGTTGCACGGTCAGGGGAGTGGGAGCGGAATCGACGGCAAAGTAACGGGATGGCAACCGGGGATCGCTCTTGAGTCGCAACACCTCATCCTTTCGCCGTATCGTGACCGTGAATTAGCAAAGGCCCGCTTGAACTGCGCAAGGCAACGCTGCGCTGCGGGCCAAAGCGACGCGATTGAATTCTGCATCGCACTGAGGAGTTAAGAACAAATGGACAGTGGAAAAGACAAAGGTGATATTTCGCGGCGGGGCTTCCTGGGGGTTAGTCCGAGTGCGTTAGCTGTAGGCTTCGGGGCCCTCTCCATGGCTGGAGCGGCGGCACAAGACCACAAGCAGGATCGGAGTAAGACGGATCCTGGTCCCGCAAATTCGTCCCTGGACGCACAGAACCCTGATTCCAGTTGGCCACCCGCCACGGATTCCAAGAGCCTCGTTCGAACGTTCAAGTATCCTTTCTCTCTTGCGAACAAGCGGGCTTACGAAGGCGGATGGTCTCGGGAGGTGACCGTTCGGGAACTGCCAGTATCGAAATCCCTGGCAGGCGTAAATATGAGACTCACAGCCGGAGGTGTTCGCGAACTGCACTGGCACACGGCGGACGAGTGGGCAATCGTGCTCTACGGGACAGCGCGGATCACGGCCATTGATCGGGACGGTAAAAGCTTTGTTGCTGATACGAACAAGAACGATTTGTGGTATTTCCCCAGCGGGCTTCCACATTCGATCCAAGGCCTCGGGCCGGACGGAACGGAATTCCTGCTGGTATTCGATGATGGGGATTTTTCCGAGTCAGAGACCGTCCTCTTGAGCGACTCGATGGCGCACTTGCCGCGCGAGGTTCTCTCAAAAAATTTCGGCGTTCCCAAAGCTGCCTTCAACAACTTGCCAAAGGAAGAGCTATTTATTTTCCAGACCGCAGTTCCAGGATCACTGGAAGCCGACCAGCAAGCAGCCGCCGGTACACTTGGAAGGTCAACGAGCGATTTCGCTTTTCGCACGATGCAGATGCCGCCGACGAGGCGACTGAAGGCCGGAGAGGTACGTGTCGTTGATTCGAGCATCTTCAAAGCCGCAACGAACATTGCGATGGCAATGGTCACGATTCACCCGGGAGGCATGCGGGAGCTGCATTGGCACCCGAACGCCGACGAATGGCAGTATTACATCACCGGCAAGGGAAGAATGACTGTGGTGTCGGCGGGTAACCGCGCTCGCACGATGGATTTCCAGACTGGGGACGTTGGGTATGTGGAACAAAGCCTACTGCATTACATCGAGAATACAGGGGACACAGACCTGATTTTTCTGGAGATGTTCAAGAGCAGCTTCTATCTGGACCTGTCGATGACAGAGTGGTTGGCCCACACCCCGCCCGAACTCGTGATGTCTCATCTCAAGATCGACAAGGCCACGATGGATGCGATTCCCAGGGAAAAGTTGCAGATTCGGCCGTAGGTCTCACACAACCTGATAGAAAACGAAATCCGCCGTATCGCCCTTCTTCAACTTCTTATGAAGGTCGAAATGGTCCGTCCGGCCGGAATCGAGGAGTTCTCCAAGATGGACGAAGAATCCATCCAAGTCCCAAAGCGGGTTACCCAAATCGATATCCAGATCCGCATACACCCGGGGGTGGTCGAACTTCGGCTCGGCGATAACGACTTGCAGGCTGTTGCGACCACCTTGCCGGTAGCTGCCGAGCGTGAAGTCTTCCGGTTTCTTCCCGGCCAGATCCGGTTTGAAGCGCCTCAGCGCGTCGCGGACCACTCGTTGATGAATAGGGGCGGTCGGTCTGCCTTCAAACACCCAGCCGTGCCTCGTGACAAAGCCGTTTAGATCGTTCTTCAACGCGGGGCTCGCGGCGGCATAGATACGGTCGACGTCAGCGAAATGGAGGCTTTCCACTCGGGAGGTCAACGATTGCTTCGGAGAATTCGGCATGGGCGGAGCCGCCAGTTTCGTCAGGATGTTCAGCAGGCACGCTTTCCGAGCCTCTCGCGGTTTGTTGCTCGCGAGCCAGTCATTTGCGGATTGTCCGTCGACCACAGATCTGTCAACGAGTGCTGACGTGCCCTTGTCAAAGTTGTCGAGCAGTTTGATGCGCCTGCGATCGGGCTCCACGTCGAAACGGATCTCTGCCCGCCCTCCCTGCTTGAGAACCACGCGCTGCTCAGCGTTCTTGAGCCGGTAGCTCTCGACCTCCATCGTCAGGTCGTATGCACCAAACGGCAAACCCTCACGATCCCCATTGAAGCCCGACAACACCAACGCTCCATCTTCGACCGCGGCATCCAGACCGAACTCCTTATCCCTCCAGTCGTGGCGCAATCTGACAGGATCCAGCCGGCCGGGAAGAAGCGACTGCAGTCCGAATGCAATATTCAACGGCGACGCATCTTTCGGCCTATCGAACACGATCCCCTCGTCCCGACTAAAAGCCTGCACCACCATCGGGGATTCTTCGTTCTGAAAACGAACAACAATTCTCTCGTCCACTGCGCCCCCACCTCACGCCCTTCGTCTGCCTAGCCTCTACCGACCTCCCCGGCTCCAACTCTGCTTGGACCGCGGGCGTTCAGCCTGCGGGAGGGCTTCAGCCCTCCCCCTAGCTCAAACCTCGACCAACTCCCGAACAACTCGCGAAGCCCCTATGCCCGATACACCCGATCCAGCCCGACCCTCGCCAACTGCTCCCGTACCACCGATTCCCGCCGCAACTCCCGCATATACGGATTCGTCGCCGCCGCCAGCACCGTCGAGTCCTTCCGCTCAATCCCCGTCTTCAACACCGCGACCACCGCCCCTACATCCGCCAAGCTTGCAAAGACCGACACCATCACGTTCGCCTCGATGTGCATGTCCTGCTTGCCCTCAGGCGTATACGCATCCCACAGCTTGCGAATCACCTCAGCATGCTGCCGAGCCTCCGCCGTCCGACCCTGCGCCGCACGCAACGTCACCCAATACGCCCTTCCCCGCTCCCTTGCGTCATACATCCTCGCGACGTCCAGCGCCTTCTCAGCCTCCTCGAACCGGCGATGCCACTCGAGCGCCCTCGCCAGCGAAAGGTGCGCGTTGTACTCCTTGGGATGCATCCGCACGGTCTCGCGAGCCTGCTTCAAATGCTCGTCCAGGCGCAGACCCCGCCAGTACTCCACCGCGAGTTGAAGGTTGAAATAAGACGACCCCGGCTCCAGCTTCACCGCCCTCTGAGCATGTCCGATCGCCTCGTCATGCCGCCCAACCCGCCCCAAGTAGGAGGCGTACCAGGCAAGCAACAACGCTTCATTCGGATAGTTGTAGACTGCCGAGCGGAACAGAGCATCCGCCTCTGGCCACCTCTGCAAATCCGCCGCCCGCACAAACGCCAAAGCACCATGCGCCTTGGCAAGGGAGTTGTTCAATTGCAGCGCCCTTACTGCCGCGTCTTCGGCCTTCTTCAACGCTTCCGCCGAGTTCGCAAACACATAATGGACCTGCGCCGCATGGGCATCCGCCAACGACGCCCAAGCCTCCGCATACTCCGGATAGATCTTGATCGCAGTCGTAAACTCATCCACCGCGTCCGCAAGACCCTGTTCGTCCCTGCGACGCAAAAACTCCTCGCCGCGCTTGAACGCCGTCAGAGCCTCCGCCGGAATCTCCTTCCGAGTCCCGTACCAAATGCCTCCAGCCCCGGCCGCAACAGCGACGCCTGCGGCAATCGATCCCGCAATCACCTTCCTCCGCGTTGGTCGAAAGGTCGGCTTCCCCCGACTGATCCTCAGAACCTCATTCGCCGACTGTGGTCGATTCTCCGGCTTCTTCTCCAGGCAGCGGTCGATCACCTCGTCCCAGATCCCCGGCAGCTCTTTCCGGTAAGTCCTCGCCCTGGGTGCAATCTCGCTGACCTTCTTTAATGCAATCGCAAGCGCAGTCTCACCCTCGAATGGCATCCGGCCCGTCGCCGCATGAAACAGCACGGCAC
>DASQVJ010000271.1:0-4109 GCA_035640835.1 Bryobacteraceae bacterium | reverse complement strand
AATGATGACGTCGCGGTCACGTTCATCAACTCGAGTACTGCAGTGGGCGGCCGGACCAATGCGGTGAAACGCATCGTCGACCAGCGTCAGTCGGGACTGGGTATGCCCAAGTGGATCGAACAGCGGGCTCGAGCCATCCCCAGCAATAACCAGATCTGGGGAGTTGCCAGCACGGTGGGACTCTTTGACAACCTGAACCCCAGAGACTTCGGTAACTTCGGCAACATTGCTCAGTTCCTCAGGTCGGTCGAGGTTGCGGTTGCCCAGATCGATGCCTCAAATGGCATCAAGGGCCAGATGGATGCGCAGTCAAATTCGCCCGAGAACGCTCGCCGCCTCAAGGATGCTCTACGCGGAGCGATCGGTTTCGCCCGCTTGAACACGCCGACGAATCAGGAGCAGCTCCTGCGCGTCTACGACGGGATCGACACCGTGCAGGAAGACAAACGAGTCGTTACGAAGATTGACATTCCTGCCAACCTGGTGGATGAAGTAGTCGAGCTAGGCCGCAGCCGGCGTCAACGCTAGCTCCTTCGCCACAATCTCCGTGATCGCTGCCCGGAACGCCGGCGAATCCGCGCTGACCCACACAGTCAGTGGATGAACGTAGTCTTGGGTTGCCTTCGCTGCGGCAGCATCGTGCCGGTAAGCATGTCCTGTGTGGCTGGAGAAGAACAGGCTCGAAAAGCCATATCGAGCTAACAAGGCCTCCGTTCGCTCGAGGCCATTCGGCACCTGTGCCGAAGCGACAAGCTTCGACTGGGTGCGTCCTTCGGCACCGAGCTCGAACATTTCAAAGACCGGCATGCAAACGAGCTCATCGAGGGCTCCGGCAACGGGCGTCCGGAAGCGGGCTGCCTCAGGCCAGGTTTCCCGAGTGTAGTCCGGTATTGAGACCACTTCCACATGTTCACTCAGAACCTGCAGATGAGGGTGAGCCAGCGGCGGCTGCGTATCGTCGCCGATGCGAATGTAACTCGAGACCTCGGTCAGCCACCGATTGGTCTGATAAAAGCGGGCCGCCGTTTCGATGCGCAGATCGAAGCCGTGCGGCAGCAGCCAGTCCTGGCTGATTCCCATCACTTCCAGGAAGCTCCGATAGCTAAGGGGCAGGGGACGGCCGACATAGCTCTCGAACAGCCGAATCTGGTCCGGTGTGGCCGGAATCGGGGAGAACTTCGGGTCGAACTCTCTGATGTAACTTACGACAGCTTTGAAGAGGCTCACTAGATCGTTTCTCCGAGACTCTCGGCGAGTTTCTCCTGCTTCTTCTCGAGGCCACAGAGTGCAAAACCGATGAATGACTTACAAAACTTGCATGAGGGCACGATGTTGCCCTCCGACTTATCCGCATCGAGTTCTTTGCCCATCCAGAACTCGGTCATGGACACCGGAGTAATGCCTTGCTTCTTGGCCTCTGCCAGAAGCTTGGGTGCGGCACACCAGCCGCACTGCCCATTGTGGGAGAGCTCTTTGTTGCCGATTGCTTCCTCGAAGCTCCGGGCTTGCTTCTTTACGTCATCCACTTCTTCGTTGAAGTTCTGGATCTCCCGGTTCTTAGCAAAGTCGTCGAGCAGCGCGGCGGAGGCGTCCTTAAACTCCTTCTCGCGGCGTTTCAACTCTTGGTCGATCTTGTTCGATGCGACACCTGCAAGTTTCGCGACCTCGTCTCGCTTAGCGGTTGCGAGCTGTTTAGCAGTCTCGGCTAGCTTTTGCGCTTCTGGAATTTCGCTCTCTAACTCCTTGATACGCTTCTGGGCCTCTGCGATCCGGCCTTGGACCGTCTCCAGCTTTGACTGGTACCTCCCCAACGCCTTGGTATCGGAGAGATCTTCCGGCGGCTTTAACTCACTGAGCTGCTTCAAATCTCGCTGTAGATCACTGTCCTTTTGTTTGCCCTCTCTTACAAGCTTCTCGGCCGCTTTTCCGGCTTCAGCAGCTTTGCTGGCCAAGTCATTGACCTCAGGAATCTGTTTCTGGAGACTGGTTAGCGCAGCCTGCGCTTCGTCAAACTTCTTTGACAGCTCTTCCGTCACGGCTGGAAACTTCGTCGGAACCGCCTCGGCCCAGCCCGGGACGTCGTATATGCCCGTCTTACCGACCTGTCCGGAGAACGCTTTGATGACCTTCGTCGTGCCGTCTTCGGCAACGCCGATCAGCACTCCAACCATGTTGCCCTTCTCGGAGAGCTTGTCATACGGGAGATCCGGCGAGAAACCGTTGGCTTTCACTTCGTCGAAGACCTTTTTCGCGAGTGCCTGCGATTCAGGCGTGTTGGCGATCCCATGATCCTTGCCGCATACCGGGCAAGGCCCTGAGTAGTCTTCCTTTTCCTTGGCAGTCGCAGCGCACCCTTCAGACGGGTCGATGCTTTTGTCGCCGAGCGCCCCTTTCAGGCGCTTGAGGGAATCTTCAATGCCGGTTTTGAGGTCGCCGCCGGTTGCAGGCAGACTTGCAAGGGAGGACATAGGCTAGGCCGGAACTCCCCACGCTGCTGGATTGTAACGGAGCCGCGCGTTCTGCCATTGACGCTCGGTTGTCTCCGCAACGAGCACGTCGATACGATCGTCGGGCTTGAGGTCCTTACGTCGTAAGGTCGCTTTGAATGGTGGATATTCGTCGAAGTCAGGCCCGATCAGGAACATCAGCTCGACGAACATGGCTACGGCGTACTGCTTGCTCAGCCCATGGGTCCGGGCACGGTCAATCCCGGTGCGAATGCGATAAGCCATGATGGCCGGGGACAGACCCTGGGTCGTCTGCGGATGATTCCGCTCCAGATCGTTTCGGATCACCCGGGCGAGTTCTTCTTCCTTCTCGTTCCGGAAGCGATCCAGCTGTTCGTTACGGACAACGAAACCTTTCATGTCTCCGATGGGTAGCGCTCCATTATTTCATGCGTAATCGGAGGCCACTATCGGTACGTTTTATCGTCGATTCTCTTTAAATCGATGCCCGGTTTGAAGACTCCGACCGTTATGATCGCGAACGTGAAGACGTTAGTTCCGGGCTCCAGGTGCCCGCCGAAGGCATGCTCCGCATTCGCCATGGTCATGTGGGCATGCACCCGGCCGTCGATCACATAGCCGTTCATGCTGACGATATCGGCGGGTGAGGTCGAGTCTTTGGTGTAGATGTTCTTGGACGGAAACGTCCGATTGCTCACCGCATGGATGTGGTAATTGCGAACCGATCCGGCGCCTGCCAGGATGACGCCGTTCTGGATCTTTTCGGTCTTGAGGGCACTCTCGAGGCAGGCTAACAGGTCGGCCTCGTACTTGAAGCGCAGCACGACGACCCGATCGAACTGGCCCGTTAGCGCGACCACGTCGGGGACCTTGGGGTCGTTCGGTCGGGCGTCATCGTGAGGGGTCGTAGGCTTGGTCACCTCGGTTTGGGTTCGCTCGGCAAGGGCCGGGAGACACAGCAGCGTGAACAGGAAGAGGGATAGTCGCATGGCTCTCGTCCCCTCACTTTATCGCTACTCGTAACGTAGCGCTTCAGTAGGATCTAATCGTGCCGCCTTGTTGGCGGGCAGCATGCCTGAAATGATGCCTACGGCGAACGAAACGACCAGCGCGATGGCGATCGAGATCGGCGAGACAGTCACCTGACTGATCTCGGTGAAGTAGCGGATGGCGAGAGGGATTCCAGCACCCACCAGGATCCCGATCAGGCCACCTGCCAGGCTGATCAGGACAGCTTCCGTCAGGAACTGAGCCAGGATGTCCTTACGCCGGGCACCCACGGCCATTCGCAGGCCGACCTCACGGGTACGCTCGGTGACGGTCACCAGCATGATGTTCATGATGCCCACGCCGCTGATGACGAGCGTCACGGTCGCAACGGCGAACAGGACGATGGTGAGGATCAGGGAGATGGCCCGGGCAGCGCTCAGGATCTCGTTGAGGTTCTGGACCTTGTACGCTGCCCCAGGTCGATGTCGAGACTCGATGATGCTGCGGATCTCTGTCGTCAACGCCTCGACGTCGGATTCCTCGCGGGCCTGGACGTAAAGCGGGTCGACACGCTCGACCTGCTGGAAGTTACGCATTACGGTGTACGGAATCAGGATGGTCTCGTCGGAGAGCTCGGATTGGCCGAAGCTG
>DASQVJ010000270.1:0-3776 GCA_035640835.1 Bryobacteraceae bacterium | reverse complement strand
CTCGGCCTCCGGGGTTCTCATAATCGGCTATGAACTATGGCAGAGCAAGTTCGGCGCCAACCCCAACATCTTGGGTCAAAGCGTCCGCATCAACGGTCGCGATGCTCCGTACGAGATCATCGGCGTGATGCCGCGCGGCATTCGCTTTCTGCCGTCTCCCAACGTTGCGAAAGAGCCAAACTATGATGTGAACGCGCTCGTGGACATTTGGGTGCCCTTCGTTCCCAGCTCCGTTCCTGAGGAGCTCAAGCGCCCGCAGTGGAATATCGTCGGCCGTTTGGCCCCGGGCTTCACCCAGGAGCGGGCGCAGACCGAGCTCGCCCTTCTCACCGAGCGGCAAGCTCAAGCTGATCGCGACTTCGCCGGCTTCACGCCCAAAGTCCACTCGCTCACCTCCGAGTACAATCGCGAGGGTGAGCGCATCCTGCTCCCGCTTTTCGGAGCCGCTGCGCTGGTGCTTTTGATCGCCTGCGGCAATGTCGCAGCATTGCTCTTGCTGCGCGGTCTTGGACGCCAGCAGGAGTACGCGATCCGAGCCACGCTCGGCGTCGGCCGGTTTGGGCTCTTCCGCCAAGCCACCACCGAAAGCCTCTTGCTTGCTCTCGCTGGCGGAACACTCGGAGCCGGACTCGCGTTGGGTACAGTGCGGGCGTTCCAACTGATCGGCGGACAGGCCATCCCGCGACTCGAGTCCGTGACCACTGGCTGGCCCGTTCTGCTTTCCGGACTTGGCCTTGCTCTCATTGCCGCTACACTCGCCGGCCTCTTTCCCGCATGGCGCGCCTCTCGCCAGGATCCGAACGACGTGCTGAAGGGCGCGGGGCACAAAACTACTGTCGGCCGCGGCGAGCGCCGCCTGCTGCGGGGAGTCACAATAATTCAGACCGCCCTCACGCTCGTGTTGCTGGTCGGCGCCGGCCTGCTCATTCGCACCATGATCAACATTTCGAAGGCGCCCTCCGGCTACAACACGTCGCGCATTCTCACGATGAGCGTCACTTCGCTCCAGATGAGCGGGGCCGACTTCCATCGGCGCGCTCTGGAGCGAGTACAGGCGCTGCCTGGCGTCCGGCACGCCGTCTTTGCGTGGGGCGTGCCGCTCACCGGCAACAACTGGCCCATGCGTGTCATCATTGAGGGCCAGCCGGTTCCCGCAAGGGCGAGTGAGGCGCCCGAGCTTCCTCTTCGCTCCGTCACTTCGGGCTACTTCGAAATGCTCGGTCTGCCGATTATCGAGGGCCGCGATTTCCGCTCCAATGATGTCGAGGACGCCCCACCGGTCGCAATTGTCAACCAGGCTTTTGCCGAGCGATATTTTCCGGGTACAACAACGCTCGGGAAAAAGATCTGGCTTCGCGGACCCAAGAATCCGCACGCTACTGTTGTCGGCGTCGTTGCCAACAGTCGCACCGACGATCTTACGCGGCACGCAACGCCGGAGATCTACGGTTCGTTTTGGCAGTACAGCGCCTACTCCAAGCACCTACTCGTTCGCACCGCGACTGAGCCGCTCTCGATGGCTTCTGCTGTCCAGTCCGCACTGCGCCAGGTCAACACCCACGCCGTCGTCGAACATATCAAGACGTTCGATCAGATCCGCGACGATTCGATTGCTGGCCGAAGGTTCGCCATGCAACTGCTGGTTGGCTTCTCGGGCATCGCTTGCCTGCTGACCCTCGTCGGCATCTACGGCGTGCTGTCGCTCTCGGTGGCATCGCGCCGCCGCGAGATAGCCATCCGCGCCGCTATCGGAGCCGAACCACGCAATATACGGACACTCATCCTGTCTGACGGCCTTCGTCTGATCGCAGGAGGGATAGGAACTGGTTTGGCCGGGACGCTCGTGTTGTCGCGAGTGCTGCGCTCTTTCTTGTACGAAGTGGAGCCGAACGACTCGACGACACTGATTGCTGTCGCGACGCTGTTAGTCTCTGTGGCTCTCCTGGCCTGTTGGGCTCCGACACGGCGCGCCACGCGCGTCGACCCGATAACAACGCTTCGATCCGAGTGAAACGCACCAGTATTGAAAGCACGAAGATGGGTGATTCGATCCAGATGGAGGAATAACGGAATAACGCTCAAGCTGAGACTGCAACGGTTCTGCCCGATGTGTCCGCATATCGGAAACTACAAGGTCGGTGACCAGCGCAGGTGCTCCGAGGATCGGCTCGCGGTCGTTGTCTCAGGCACGCACCCGCGGTCTGTGGCTCCAAAATGGCTGCATTAACAGCCTCGGTTCCTTAAGTTGTTGAAATTGGGTCGAGTCAAGTCGCCAGAAATAGACTCGATAGACGTCATTCTTCAGTATTCTTTAGTGCCTCGGATATTCCCAAGCTGCACGTCATCAGCTTAGGTGACATCTCGATGCTCAGTTGCGTGAGGCGGATCTTCGCGCCGACCGAAAGCGCGACGTCGATTCGGCTGACGCAGGCTTTCGTGGCGTGTTGCCTCCATTTGGGATTTTCACCTGATCCAAACGGTCGTGGACGTCGGTCGCTGGAACGAGCTATCGCATCGTGGTCTCCAGCGATTTATGTCCCATCCAGTGCTGCACAGTACGGACATCAAATCCCGAACGCAACATTCGCGTGGCATACGTAGATCGAAACGTCTTCAGATCGAATTCTGTGGTGATTCCACCGCTCTGCGACAGCCTTGCACCGAAGCAGCATATTCTGTTCGCGATTTCCTCGCGGTGAGGGAAAGACAAATGGACTCGCCGCTGTTCTGGAGTGGTGCTGGAGCAAGTTCACGAGTTCGCTCGGAACCGGGATTTCCCGCTCTTCCAACCGCTTTGGATAGAAGCCGCGGGCTGGCTTTGCCGTGACCCAGAACGGTACGTAGGCCAAGATTCAGATCGGTCCAGTAGACGTACATGACTTCCTGCTCGCGCATCCCCGTCAGCAGGAAGGTCGAGAACATCGCCTGCTCGAACGAATCACACACGCTGAAAAACCGTTCAAGATCTTCTTCGCTGTACTCTCTTGGAAGCGTCGAGATTCTTCTCGGGCATGTGCAGTTCGCGCGTTAGCCCCGGTCGACCATTCCTCCTAAAGGACTGGGCAATGATGATCACGTTGTGGAGCACGGTGGTGGCGGACATACCGTGCTTCATAAGCGCGATGATGAATTCGTTGAGTTGCTCTACGGTCACCGACTCGACCGTCCGTCCGCCGAATTCCTTCGCAAACCGATTCAGGACGGCTTCATATTTGCGGCGCGTATTCGGTTTCTTGAGGGTCACCGTCTGGGAAGGTAATGCTCGATTTGCTTCTCGAGGGAGCGCTCAGTCGGCAACGCAACAGGCTGTTGTGACGACGCCACCACGCCAAGCGTGATGCCTTCCAACTGATGGCGCTTGCGACGATGGGCTTCGGTTGCCCGCGCGACTGTTGTACCGGCCGCCTCCCGCCGGCGGTGTCCATCCTCGTACCACTCGATGAAATAACGTCCGTCCGGAATGGCACCCCAGTCCCAGTTGCGTTGGCCTTCTTCGGGATTGACCGCAGAGCCCATCGGCCATCGAGGTTTACCTTTTTCAGAATGTTGACGCGCGACATGTCCATCTCCGAATATCCCGGTTCGAAATGGACACCAAACGAGTTGGTCCAAGCGATCCGCGATTTTGCGGAGTAGACACCAAATCGGACACCAATGGATATAAATTATTGAGAGTTAAGGAGGGTCGACGGAAGCTGGCATTCTACCACTGAATTACTCCCGCTCAAGGCACCCACATTCTACCACCCCGACGGCGTTCCCCGATTCTGCTCGTC
>DASQVJ010000269.1:0-7864 GCA_035640835.1 Bryobacteraceae bacterium | reverse complement strand
GCCTCGCAGCCACACGAATCGCGCTAACGGCTCGCGGCTGGCGTTGAAAGGGGCCACCCACTCCTGACGCGCCTCGGTCTGCCAGTCGTCTTCGCCGCGTCGTTCAACAATGCGCAAGGGAATCGGCGCGGGCCGCTCGAGCAGCACGAAGCGGGGGCCGCCGGCAGCGTCCTCGACGACACAGCGCAGCAAAGGGTGCTTGGCCTGTAGGCGAGCGAGCGCATGCCGCAGCCGACCCTCGTCCAACTCACCGCGCAGCTTGATGGTGAATACGCTGGTGAACGGCGTCCGTCCGTCGCGGTACATGGTTCGTTCCATCAACAGCAGCGGCCGCGACCGTCCGCTACTCGGCGCACGCGGTTTCACACGGCAGTCCTGATTACCCGCTCGTTCGCGGGGCTCGGAGCGACTGCCGGCAGCAAATCCCATTTGCGCAGCCAGCGTATTGCTTCGTCGATGCCATGTTCGGCGCGCACGGCACGCCCTAGCGCGGCTGCTGCCTCAATCATCGTCGACTGCTTTGTGGCTCTAAGAGCGGCGGCCAACACATCGGGCGTCAGGGTCTTGCGCTCGAGAGCGAGCGGCGCAACACCCCGCTGGTGGAGGCAGTGTGCCCAGAACGGCTGGTCGCCGAAGAAGGGCACAATTACTGAGGGAATGCCGGCGCGCACGGCAGCGGCAGTGGTGCCCGCGCCGCCGTGATGCACGGCTGCCGACATCAACGGAAATAGTCCGTCGTGCGGAGCATGGCGCAAGAAGAAAATCTGTTCGTCCTGTGGACCGTCATCACCATCCAGGGCGCCCCAGCCGGTTGCCAGCACGGCACGCCGGCCGCTCTTTCTTACTGCGTCGAGCACGACCTGTGTGAAGGCAGTCGCATTGCTGCTGACCATACTGCCGAAGCCGATGTATACCGGCTTAGGCCCCGCCGCAAGGAAATCGGTGAGCGCCTTGGGCGGGGTCCACTGGGGTTGATCGAAAAACCAATAGCCGGTGAGCTGTGAGTTTTCCGGCCAGTCCGCCGGTCGTGTCAGCACGTGTTGGCTGAAGCCGTTGATGACCTTTGCTCTGTGCAGATCGCGGAAGTAGGGGCCGTACCACGGGTATGGCGGTAGCCCAAGCTGCGGCCGAACGATGTCGTTGATCGCAGGCCGCATCACTCCCCAGAGCATTTTAAAAATCAGGTAATAAGCTGCGCGGCTCACGAAGCCGGGCGTTTTCCGCCGAGAAAGGTCGAACATGACCGGCGGCAATATCGCCGAGGGCGTCATAGGCTGCAGCCGCGCGATCGCGAACGGAATGTTCCGCGTTTCGGACAGCGCCTTGGCCAGCAGGATACTGTTGCTGACGCCGATCAGCAATCCGGCGCCTTCGCTGGCTGCGAGCCCCTCCTGCACCCAGTTGACGGCCCACTTCGCATAGCGCTCCCGAAAGATGCGAGCCATCTCGCGCAGGTTCATGCCGTGGTCGGCAATCGAGCGATCGGATTCCAGCATGGCCTGGAAGTCGGCCGTCAGCGGACAGAACTCCAAGCCTGCATCGCGCACCAAGTCAGTGAAGTTGTCGCTGGTAGCAATTCGTACGCGATAACCAGCACGCCGTAGTCCCCGGCCCAGGGCAACGCAAGGGCGAACATCACCCTGTGTGCCTATGGTGAAAATCACGATAGGTTTGTCCATGGGCATGTGACCTTAGGCCAAAGCGGTGGCGATTGAGTCCGTTTTCGGTGGAACGGCCGGCCCCCACTGGCAGTGGATAGCCGAGAGCCGCTGCTCGAGTCTGCCGGCAATCTGAGCTGCCGGAATCGGCTCCAGCACGGCCTCATGATGGCAAGCGAGCTCATGGACCTGGATGCCATCGACGAACGGCGCCCAGGCCGATGGACTCCGGTCGAGGATGCCATCCAGATCACCCGTCATCTCGGTAGCGTGGAAATACAGCAGATCAACATCCACCTTGCGTGGGACATACCGGCGCGCCAGTTCCAGATTGTTCAGCATGACCGCAGACAGACGATCGATGAACTCCGGATCACTCTTCCCGATTTCTGCAGCCAGTTTTATGGCTGCCTGAGCCTGTGGAACTGAGTGTGTGCTCTCCGGGTTCAGCAAGACCCCGCCCAACTCCTGAAGAGTTTGTGGTGTGTTGTCGCGTGTGAGGTGGATGTCGAGGAAACGGAGCGCCGTGCCCACGTCATCCGCCGGCGTACTCGGGCGAGTCGACTCCGCGGACAGAAACACGTAGCTGTCGATCATGGCGAGCAGCTCCACTTGCAAGCCCCGGGCCAGCATCTGCTCGGCTATGGAGTGGCCGATCAGGCCTCCCATGGAGCGCCCGATCAGCCGGTACGGGCCTTCGGGTTGGATATGCCGGATCTGGGTAAGGTAGTCGTGAGCGATTTCCTCAATGCTCTCGGGTAGGCGCACACCACTGCGCAGCCCGCGCGACTGCAGTGCGTAAATCGGAATGGTGGGGTCGAGGTGGCGGAGCAGCCCGGAAAAGCCCATGCTGATGCCGATCACAGGATGGATACAGAAGAGCGGACGCTGCGCGTTCCTGCCGGGTCTGCGAAGCGGAAGTATCACATCCAGTGGAGCGACGGATTCGCTGCCGGTCCGCTCGATGAGAGCTGCCAAGGCAGCAATGGTCGGAGCTTCGAAGAGGCTACCCAGCGGTAGCTCCATGTCGAACCTCGCGGGAAAGTGCGCTGCCAACTCGGCTGCGTTCAGGGAATCGCCACCCAGGTCGAAGAAGTTGTCGTGCAAGCCGACACGCTCGACTTTCAGTACCTGTTGCCACAAAGTGGCCAGCTTTTTCTCAGTTGGCGTAATCGGCTCGGCATGAACGTTCCGGCTGCCCCGCTCCGGTGTAGGCAAGGCCTTGCGGTCCAGCTTGCCGTTCGGTGTCAGAGGCATGGCCTCCAGCATCATGAAGCTCGTGGGCATCATCGAGTTCGACAGTCGGCCTGCCAGGAATGTACGTAGCGAGTCGACACTGAGCGCGGACCCGGTCCGCGCTACCAGATACGCAGCCAATGAGATCTCGCCGTCTCCACTGCGCAACGCGACCACGGCCGCTTCCGCGACGGTCGGGTGCTGCAGCAGCAGACTCTCGATCTCCCCTAGTTCGATCCGGTGACCATTGACCTTCACCTGATCGTCCGAGCGGCCGATGAATTCCAGCAATCCATCGTCGGTCCACCGCACCAGATCGCCGGTGCGATACATGCGGCTACGATCGTCGGCGAAGGGATTCGCGACGAAGCTTTCCGCCGTCAGTTCCGGCCGATGCAGGTAACCCTTGGCTACACCGGCACCGCCGATGTACAACTCGCCAATGGCGCCCGTCGGGACTAGCTGACGATCCTGGTCCAAAACATAGACTTGCGTGTTGAGGATCGGGAGGCCGATCGAGGGCGGGTCCGCGCCGATCTCGCCGAGTTCGAATGCGGTCGACCAGACCGTGGTCTCGGTTGGACCATAGAACTGGGTAACGCGCGACGCCATACCTTTCAGACGTGCAGCGAGTTCGGCGCTGAGCGGTTCGCCGCCGACCATCACATGCAAACCATCAAGCTTCGTTTCGGAACTGGCCAGCAGAACACGCCAGAGCGAGGGTGTGGCCTGAATGTGGGTTACACCGCTCTGCCGGATGAGCTGAGCCACCGCCGGCGGATTGCGCACAGCCCCGCTGCCGGCAATCACCACGCGGGCTCCGACCGTCAAAGGCAGGTACAACTCGAGCCCGGCGATATCAAAAATGACATTGGTCAATGCCAGAAAACGATCGCCGGCTGCCGGTTCTAATTCACGCTGCATGCCCTGCAGAAAGTTGCTCAGGTTGCGGTGCGTAATCTCTACGCCTTTAGGCCGTCCCGTCGAGCCGGAGGTGTACAGCACATAAGCGGTGGACTCCGGCGTACTCAGGTCCTGCTGCTGGGCGGCATCGCTCAGCGGTCCATCCGGATCCTCAGGCTGGAGAAGGGTGAAACCGCCGCGAGCGAACTGAGGATGCATGTGCGGCTCGGCGATCAGAGCGGCCGGTGACGCATCGTCCAGCATCAGCGCCATGCGCTCGATCGGGCCGTCCAGATCGAGTGGCAGATAAGCCGCCCCGGTGCGCATGATCGCCAGCAACGCAATCAGCAGTTGTTCGCTGCGTGGCAAAGCCACTGCGACAATGTCGCCCGGCATGACACCTTTCGCGAGCAATTGCCGAGCCTGCCGCACAGTGCGGTCATGGAGCTCGCGATAGCTCAATACGGTGTTCTCGAACACCACAGCCGGAGCATCCGGAGTCGCTGCAGCCCATTGCTCAACGAACGCGGGCACGCTGGTGCTTACTATCGGCGCTGCGGTGTCGTTCCAGTCCACCAGCAGACGATGGCGCTCCTCGTTGCCCATAATGTCAAGCTGTCGCAGCGGCGTGCCGGGATTGGCCAGAACCTGCTCGATCAGGCGCGTCAACCTGCGGCGGTGCTCGTCCAGTTCCGCGAGGCCGTATAGCGACGGGTTAGCGTCGAGATCGAAACGCAGACCGGCATCAGTGCCATGACCGTACACAAAGACAACAAGATCGTCGATGGAGCTGTTCGACAGATTGTGCAGGATGGTGGTCGCGCCACCGAAATTGAGCCGGTAATCGAAAGGTTCGATATTTACTCCGAGCCACGCGATGTTCTGATCGTGACCGACCAGGCCGAGGTCGCGACGCAAATCTTCGTAGCGGTATTGTTGATGGCGGAGCGCTTGCCCGACCATTCGCGAGACCTGTGTAAACAGGTCGGCCGTGGTCATGTCCGGCGTGAACGACACTCGGATCGGCGCCATGTTTGCGCACACGGAAACGGCGTGGCGCAGCGCCGCGATGCGCCCGGACACGGGCATACCGAAGACCAGGTCATTAACGCCGGTCGCGCGCTGATAATAGGCTGCCACCAAACTGATGAGTAGCTGCGGCAGGCTGATTCCGGAGCTCTTCGCGAGATCGGCAAGCTGCCCGGCAGTTTCAGCGGAGAGATGACCCGTGCTGCGACGCAGGTTACTGCTCAGGCTATGCCGTCGACGGCTGCGCGACAGCGTCACCGCCTCGGGCAGCTGGGCCAACTGTTGGCGCCAATACTCGCGATCTCGCTCAAAGCGGCGTGAGTTGCGATAACCGGTCTCGGCATCCAGCACTTCCGCGACGGTACAGAAGAGGTTCGGAGCCGGCTCACGGCCCTCCAGATAGGCCGTGTATAACTCGGAGAGACGCCGGGCGACCAAGCCGCCGCCGTAACCATCACAGACGATGTGATGAGCCCGGTGGTACCAGAAATAACGATCGTCCGCGGCCTTCAACAGGGCAGACACCCACAGCGGGTCGTTGGCGAGATCGATGGGTCGCCTTAACTCATCCATCATCCAGCGTTCGATTGCGGCCTGCGGGTCGGTCTCGCAGGTCATATCGATGTACGGAAACTCGCCTGCATAAACGGAGCGGAGGATCTGACGGGGTTTGGCGTCCTGCTCGAGGATGCTCACACGGAGCTGTTCGGCCTCGGCCACGACTTGGTGAAGCGCTTGCTGGAAGATTTCCGGTTGAATGGGACCACAGATTTCGACGGCTTCCGCGATGTTCATGATCGCGCCCGGCGTAATTTTCTGGCTAAACCACAGCCCGCGCTGCGCAGTGGTCAATGGAAATGAATTATGCCCGTATTCATTCATCAAGCGTCTTCCCTTTTCGCGGTCGCGCCGTTTCTGCTGCTCACCTTTGTCGTTTAATCTATCGGCATCGCCGCTAGCACCATGAGCTTTTAAAGTTACTCTCGGTACCGTAATAAGTCAAGTACTATTCTTAGGTGTAACGCACTATTTGCGGACTCGTAAAGGAACGTTATCTTACTCGCTCGATCACAATTCTTTCTCGACTCGATCAAACTTCTTTCTGGAAGTGGCGCAGGGATCTGAGTGTTTTCAATCAGTTGGTTTGTTTTCTTCAGTTCAGGGTGAGCCGAGCTGTGGCGCAACGATCAGCGAGACCGCCTAGATTGTGGGGCTGAGGGGGAACTGGGGGAACACCAGCGTCTCACCTGGGTTCCAAAACAATGCATACAGAATCGAAAGTATTTCATTTACGACTATGCTCGGAGATGATCGGAGAGCCCCGTTGCCGAACTATTCAAGCCCTGTACCCAGTCGTATGCATTTCGATGGATAGTCATATGCATGCTATCAGGATGATGGGGGCTTGTTCCTTTTGTGAATTCTTAGCAGCTTAGCTGCAAAAAGTGCTTTTCTTAAAAAAGAGGCCGCAAATGTTGTGTACGTACAGAGCACCGTGTCGAAACGGTCCATCCACGTGATGGTCACGCTGTCGCATGAGGGCGAGGCAAATCAACGTAACACTCCGTAGCTGTTTTGTGGGCGCGGCGTATGGAGGCGCAATCGCTGATTTGGAAGCACTCTTCGATGGGCCACCAGCAGCTGGCTGCGGGCGGAAGGGGGAAGTCTGGAAACTGAAGGGGCGCGCCGTCGCCCTTAAATCATGCAAATTCGCGCAGGCCTACGATGTTGGCGACAACTGGATCGTGATGGAGTATGTGGCCGGTGAGCGCATCCGGCCTCCCACCGACACGCGCAAGCCGCTGGACATCGCTCTCCAGATCGCAGATGGACTTAGTCTCATGATCGACTGTTGGCCGATCGGCCCGCGCACGTGGTTTCCAGGATGAATGGGCGTTGAGAACTCGCCGAAACACCCGAGCGGAGCGGCGAACCCGGCTCGGTCGCTGGATACGGGCGTTCGACCGGCAATCAGGAACGAAAATTCGTCCAGGATCACGCCAGATACGACCCGCAGTTCGAGCGAGACCAACCGTCGGGCCTTCTGACGGCGAGCAGTGCGCCAGCCTAAAAAGCGCATCTTCCGAAATTGAGACTTCGAAGGCCATGCCCGAAAATCAGAATAGTCCGGCGTGCGATCAAAGCTTATTCGTGTACAATCGCTTCCAGTGTTCCCGTTGAAGCGGGACAGAGAGACGCTAAAGAGAACTGCATCGGGCGGAACCACAGCTCGTGTTGTGTAATCGGTACGTCAAACGCGATCCATCCACCAAGACCCAGAAATCACGTGCCAGCGTCGTTGGCGCGTAGTCATTTCTTCACGCCCTCAGGTACAGAACCGGCCCGACTGCTCGGGAACATCACGTCGGTGTAAAGAAAGGCATCAAAGTGGTCTCCCCACGTCGCTTCCTGCTCCGTATAGGCGAACGGGCGTGCGAACACAGGGCGGCGAAGCCAATGGTCAGCCAGCAGAGATCTCACATCGAGGAAGGCGTATCGCCTACCAGTGCGATGCCAGAGATCTTCCAGACTTCCCACCCGGGCCGGCGCAAGTGGTCGCGGGCGTTGAAACGGGTTGCCAAATTGGCCTTCATAAGCTGCGAACTGGATCGTGTACACATCGCGACCAAGATGTTCATGAACGATGTCGCCCATTGTGCGGTAGTCCGTAAAGCTGCTCTTCTCTGCTTGCGCATACAACGCGCCGATGTCGTGAGCAGCATGGCCGCCACCCACGAGCACAATTATTTTCTGACCGCGATAGTACCGATTCAGCAGCCATAATAGGTTCTCACCCATTTTCTTGTCGCGGTAGAGTTTCCAAACCGGTGGATCTGCCTCCTGGTCGAGCAATGACAATTCCTGGAGAGATGAAAGATTGTCGAGTGCCTTTTCCAGCAGCAGAATCGTTCGGGGATTTCCAGCTGCAGCAGAAGTTACCCTCAGACGCCCCTTCACCCGAGCGATTGCGTCCTGACGTTCGCGGCGTTCGTCAGGCGTCGGCTTGAGATTCCGCCCCGTCGTATTTACAATAGCCT
>DASQVJ010000268.1:0-4289 GCA_035640835.1 Bryobacteraceae bacterium | reverse complement strand
GTCCTGTGTGGCGACGCTCTCAAGAGCCGCTGGGATTTACGTGGTTACCTGATGAATACCTGGAACGACGATCTGTCGCGGCAATCGATTCAGAAGATCACCGGCCTCGGAAACCGCATTTATCCCGGCCACGACGTACCGCTTGAGCGCTGCGGAAACGAATGGTGCCCGTCCGACACGCCTAGCGTCCGAATTCACTTTCCCGACGGCAGCGAACACATCGTCCGGCCGCCCACGGATTAACATCGTTCCGCACTCGCCGAAACGAGTTGCATGCTGCGTTGAATCGACGCGACGAGACTACCCAGTCGCTCAAACTCTTGCTCTTGCAACTCTCGCACCACCTTCGGCTGTAATTAAAGCGGAATATCGCCGATTTCATCCAGGAACAAGGTGCCGCCGTTCGCCGCCCTCGAAACGACCTAATCTCTGTGTTACTGCGCCTGTGAACGGGCCCTTTTCGTGGCCGAAGAGTTCGCTCTCCAGAATGCCCAAAGGAATTGCCGCGCGCCTTAGCTTAACCAGGGGGCGATTGCGGCGGTTACTGTGGGCGTGAATAGCATTTGCGATGAACTCTTTGCGGTGCCTGTTTCACCTTCGATAAGGACAGTGGCTTCGGTAGCGGCCACAGTCCGAATTTATCCAAGACTCCACGTAGGTCTGGCTTGACCCTACGATACCTTCAAATTCGTTCGGGCTTCTCCATTGCCTGGACGACTCCAGGAAGCTCGTCGACATCAAGGTACGGTCCAATTCTAGCTTCGTCGCGTCATTCACGCCTAATAGACGAAACAGCTTCCATGCCGGGCGGGGGCAATCTAGTCCCGAAGGCGTATTGCTGCTCACTTTTTCGAGGACACAGAGGTCTTGCTGAGAGTGGCAGAAGCCGGTGTATCAGCGCATCAGGGATGCGCCACGCGAAAATCACTGGGGGAAACACCGACCTGGCGCCGAAACAAGTTCCGAAAGTGTTTCGGGTCCGCATATCCCACGCGCACGCCAATCTCAAATACGCTTATTTCGGAATTGCGCAGCAACTCCTTCGCGCGTGCTATGCGGCGCTGAGCCACATACTGGTGAGGAGTGACGCCAGTAGAATTCTTGAAAAGGTGCGCAAAGTAGTAGGGGCTCATCGCTGCTGTTTTGGCCAGGTCGGAAAGGCGGACGTCCTCGTGAAGATGTGCCTCAACATAGTCGAAGACCTTCTTCAGTCGCGATGTGGGGATTCGACCGCCAATTCCATATACGCCGGGAGTTACGGTCGAATACTGTTTTGCCAGCAGCATGGCAACGGCATTGCCCACCTGTTCTCCAAAGATGCGCCCGGCAGGAGCGCCCTGCCTCAATTCGTCATGGAGGATCTTGAGCAGATTCTCAAGACGCGAATCTTTGAAGGCCCAGTGTTCTGCAACCTCGATCCTTGCCCCGGGGAATCTCCCTTCGGTGAGGCGTTCAAGGTGAATCGAATCGAGTTCGAAAAGCAGACGGTCGTAAGCTCCGTTCCACACGGAGCCATGGCGGCCTGTACAGCCATGCAGCGTAAGGCTGCCCGCATCCACAACTGTCGAGCGCCCTCCTGATTCCGATTTCCACTCCAGGCGTAAACTCGAGTTGAGCTGCATGCTCAGCAGAATCGCGGAGTGATTGTGTTGCGGAATCTCGAATCCTTCGGAAACGTGGCGCTCCAGAAGGAAACCTTCCCACTGCTGCGTTGCGCTGGACAGCACCGGCACAAAGGGCACAAGCGGCATGCGATGGCCGTCACCGTCTATACTGATTCGTCTCGGGGGCAGGCCTTTCTCATGGCCCGAGTTCTCTGTCGCGAACGGTGAGTCCTGCAAGTGTCCTTTATTGCGAGGCCGAGGCGAGAGTATCGTGATATCCGACAAATACATAGCTGGTGACGCGCCACTCTCTCCGGAGGCACCGAAGAACAACTCTCGGGAGAAGGACGACAACTGAGAGAACGCGTCTATCTGTACTGATGCAGCACCCGATCATTCGGTGCCATGAATCTGTCGCAGCAGGATAGCAAACAGGTTCAGCTCATCCCGACGACGTCGGATGCAAGCAGAGTGTGATTTTCGAGGCTGTGACAGGGAACGCAGGTGACTGCCTACCTATCTCGATTGCAAAGATTACCGACTATCACGATTGTGGGTCGGCAATTTGAAGAAATTGCGCAAGAAGTCCCCCTATCTATGACAAAGTCGCCCCCGCAGCACGCACGCCGCGATGAATCTCTACGTGTGTAAGGCAGAAACGAGAAAGAAGCAAATCAGAAAATGCCACAACTCAATATCAATGTTCCCCCGGAGATCTGGCAGGCTATCGAGGCTCAGGGCGACCAAGAGGGAGATCGTCCGGTTGAGATCGTCTTCAGCGCGCTATCGGAGTATCTCGATAATAGCCGGGACAGGCTGTATCAGGTATCGACGTCGAGCGCTCTGGTCGAGGGCGTCTGCGATGGAGCAGTAATGGTTGGCACTCTGCGCAAATATGGCGATCTCGGTATCGGCACCTTTGAACAACTCGACGGCGAGATGGTGGTTGTTGACGGGCGTGTGTTTCAGGTTCGCTGCGACGGTTCAGTCCGCGAAGTTGCCGACAGTGTTCTGACACCATTCGCCACAGTCGCCCGATTCCGCCCCGATGCGGAAGTACTCCTGAAGCGCTGCCCGCATTTCGCGATTCTGACAGAAGCATTCGATCAACTGAGACCAACCAACAACCTGTTCTTCTCTCTTCGTGTGGATGGATATTTCGATTACGTCCGGACACGCGCGATCTGCCGTATGGTTCCCGGCACGAAGTTGATCGACGCGGCTGCGGTGCAGCCTGAGTTCGAGTACCGCAACGTCTACGGCACATTGGTTGGCTTCTGGTCGCCGGAATACTCTAAAACACTCAGCATTCCGGGGTACCACCTGCATTTCCTGAGCGAGGATCACATGGCCGGAGGGCACTTGCTCGAGTGTCGTGGTGCGGAACTGACGCTGCAGCTCCAGCGGGGGACCCGCTTCAACCTGCTGCTGCCCGAAACGAGCTCGTTTTTCGACGCCGATCTGCGCCGGGATCCCTCTGAGGACTTAGCAAAGGCTGAGAGGTTGCAGCCGGAAAAGGTGAAGGAATCATGAGCACGGCACTGAGCAAAACAAATACACAGAACCCCAAATGCAGTCGCTACTCAATCTGGCGCGGAACTGCTGGTGAATAACCTCGAAGCGCGGGGAGTCGAATACATTTTCGGAATCCCTGGAGCAAAGATCGACAACGTCTTCGACACGCTGGTCGATTCGAAAATCAAAACGGTGGTCTGCCGGCACGAGCAGAATGCGGCCTTCATCGCCGCCGGCGTCGGGCGGATACGCGATGGCACTGACCCACAACCAGGCGGACGCGGAAGATCTTGTCCAGGATACCTATCTGCGGGCGATGCGCGCGTTTGGGCGACTCCGGCCGGAGACCATTTAAAAAGCTGGTTGTTCACCATTTTGCGTAATATTAGGTTCAACCAAATACGCGATGGGCTGAGTAATTCGCGTTCCGTAGAAACGGATGGCCCCAGCAGCACGCCTGAGTTCGAGGAGAAATCTTCGAAAGATCCGCTCTTCTTGTACCTGGCCAAAGTCAGGCAAGCCGATGTACGGAAGGCAATTGAAGAATTACCGGCCGTCTCGTGAGGTTATTGTGCTGTGCGAATTGGAGGAGCTGAGCTACCGCGACATCGCACAGATCTTGGATTGTCCGCGCGGCACGGTCAAGTCGCGGCTGAAAAGGGCGAGAGAAAGGCTCAAAGAACTGATATGGGCATTGGAGCTTCGGGACCAGTGAGACAGCAAGCGCGGCAGGCCAGTGAGCCAGTGTAACAGCGTCATCGTTGGCATTACAGCTGCATTCGGCATCGTAGTTTTCCCGCGAACAGAAGCGACATAACGTTTATAGAACAAGCTAGATGAATGTTTAGGCAAGAGCATAAAAACTAACTTGGAATTTGCTGGAAAAGTGGCGCTCGTCACGGGTGGAAACAGTGGCATTGGCGCTGCCGCCGTCAGGCGTGTAGCTGAGCTAGGTGCTCAGGTAGTCATCACAGGAAGGCGACAACGCGAAGGGAGTCCTGGTGCAGTCAGGACGGAGATGTTGCTCGACGTATTTACTACCGAGGAGGCACTCGACGAAATAGGTGCGGTGCATCCTATTGGCCGGATTGATCGCCCGGAGGACATCGCCGCTGCAGTCGCGTGGCTATTTTCGGACAAATCATCCTATTACACAGGACAGTCTTTGAC
>DASQVJ010000267.1:0-3564 GCA_035640835.1 Bryobacteraceae bacterium | reverse complement strand
TCCACTGTGTACTCGCCGGGAACCAGATAGCGGACCTCGAACAGGCCGCTCGGATTGGTGGTTACCGACCGCGCAACGCCCGTCTGGGTGCTTGTGATCGTTACGGTCGCTCCTGTGACGACAGCACTAGCCGGATCGGTGACGGTACCCACGATTCCGGTATCGATGGTCTGGGCCGGCGACAACTTCAGCAATAGGAGCAATGTGCCCGTCGCGAACCAGCGAATAGACTTCCTATTTACATACATGATGAATTCCTCCCACGATTGGGTTCTGAGTCAAACGAAACGGAGCAGTCGGCTCCGTGCGGCTTCGGGGACGAGAGCAGCCAGGGCTGGAGGGAAGAGCACGGCAGACTTTCAACATGGAAAGCCCCCCTGAGTTTGAGAAGTGTATCACAACGGACTTTGGATTGGCTCTTACTTCCGGCCGATTCACGGCGAACATTTCGGCTTTCGACCGTCTGATTAGCGTGTGTGACGGAGTTGGATTTGTAGCGACAAACGCTCTTGTCAACCTAGGTAGGCGTGTTGCGTCAAGGCGAGCCGAGGCGGAACTCGCAAACACTGATGTTCAACAAACTCGCGTGGCGGCATCGTCCCGCAGCGAACCGAGGATCCGACTGCCGCTAAATTGGCAGCCTGCCATATACCCGTGATCGCCTCCAGCGGCTGAAACTCGTTAACTACGGCCCGCCGAACATCGACGGCTTGCGGCTGTCGACGCCATAAGGGTCGACATCAGCCTGAGATTCGTGCACGATGAGCGGCGGCGCATTCAGTCAGGAAACAGGCGTACTCCTGGACCAGCCGCGATGAAGATTATCAGCTACAGTCCGGTCTGAGACGATGTTTCACGAAAGAGTGA
Organism: Bryobacteraceae bacterium; assembly: GCA_035640835.1. Lineage (GTDB taxonomy): Bacteria > Acidobacteriota > Terriglobia > Bryobacterales > Bryobacteraceae > DASQVJ01. The sequence goes on along the minus strand of DASQVJ010000267.1, from coordinate 2,697 downwards.
TATGCAGGGCCTCTACGTTCGCGCATTCCGATCGTCTCTGTTCGGCGCTCTCATCATGGCCGTCCTCGTTTTCCTTCCGGCGGGGACGCTCAATTATTGGCAGGCATGGGTCTTCATGGCTGTCTTCGTGTGTGCCTCAGCCGTCGTCACTGTGTATCTTGCGATCCACGACCCCAGGCTCCTTGAGAGACGGATGCGCGCGGGGCCGGCTGCGGAGAAAGAAAGGCCACAACAGATCATTATGTTGTTAGCCATGAAGGGGTTTATCGGACTCCTCATTGTTCCCGCGTTCGATCACCGGTTTGGCTGGTCTCGAGTGCCGACGTACATATCTTTGATTGGAGATGCGCTCATTGCGATCGGTTTTCTCCTCGTCTTCTTCGTTGTAAAAGTAAATACATACGCCGCCTCTACGATTCAGGTAGCCGAAGATCAAAAGGTTATTTCAACTGGCCCGTATGCGTTCGTCCGGCACCCGATGTATGCGGGATCTTTCCCTATCCTCATCGGCACGCCGCTTGCGCTCGGCTCATGGTGGGGCCTTTCGGGGCTCATCGTGTGTGTCCCCGCACTGATATGGAGACTTCTGGACGAGGAGAGCTTCCTGCGGAAGAACTTGCCGGGCTACACGGAATATACCGATAGGGTGCGGTATCGTTTAGTGCCATACGTATGGTAATTGCCGGCTCAGAGGCTCCAGGAGGCGGGCTGGAAGACGATGAATTTCAGAGAGCACGTTATCCAGAGAGGACAGTTCCACGTTTACGCGCGAGAGTACGCGGGCATGGAGCCGGCGATCGTTCTGATGCATGGTTTTCCAGACAACCTCCATCTTTACGATCGTCTTGTTCCCTTTCTCTCCCCGCCACGCCGCGTTGTGGTTTTCGATTTTCTCGGGTGGGGCTCTTCAGACAAACCGCTTGGGTACCCCTACACCGCGCAGAATCAGGAAGCGGACTTGGATGCCGTGGTCAAGCAACTGAACCTTGCTCACGTTGTCCCGGTTGCGCACGACGCCTCCGGCCCGCCGGCCATTAACTGGGCGTTTCGGCATCCGGATCAGGTGGCGGCTCTTGTCTTACTGAATACTTATTATTGTGCGATGCCGACGCTGAGACCTCCGGAAGCGATCTTTCTTTTCTCTACTCCTCTGATCAGGAGCGTCGCGCGTCCTGTTTCGGGAATCTTTGATCACCTGATCTTCCGTCGAATGTACTGGTGGCAGGTAGGAAGGTTTTTCAGGGACGCCGAGATCAGAAATCAATTCGTCCCGCTTCTGTATCAGCAGTTCGATGCTACGCCGAGCGCTCGGGCCGCCTTTTTCCGATTGAACGAGGATTTGTTGCCGACGATACGATCCGGTTCGAAAATGGCTTCGCAGCTCAAACAGTTTCGGCGGCCGGTGCGAATCATCTTCGGCGCCAGCGACCCTTACCTTAACAGGGGCGTAGCGCAGAAATTTCATGAGCTTTTCCCGTCCTCTGAACTATTCCTTCTGCCGAGCGCTCGACATTTTGTGCAGATGGATGAGCCCGAAGAAGTGGCACGCCTCATCCTCTCGACTCCACTAGCCGAAACCGGAGCCTAAACGGAAGCAGATGCTCCGCTTGCTGCTGTTTGCGATTGGTCCCGCGACATTGGCACAAAATGGCTCTAGCACTTGTACCACTTCGCGCTTACCATGGATCTCTGGCATGATCGCGATCGAACGGAAGCTGCCACGTCATGATCTCGGGTAGAGGCACAGGTGAACCACTGGCGAGCAGGGCCGGGGCGACCGCTGATGCGGTCCGGCCCGCATCGACGCGCCCTCGAACGCGCGTCAGCGTTGTAGATGTCTTGCGCGGGTTGGTCATGGTCATCATGGCGCTTGATCACACGCGCGAGTTCTTCACCGACTACGCTGGAAATCCCCTGGACCCGCAGCAGACAAGCTTCGCGCTGTACATGACCCGCTGGGTGACACACCTATGCGCGCCGGTCTTCGTATTCCTCGCGGGCACATCGATCTTTCTTCAACAGCAGACGAAAAACACGCGCGAGCTAACGGCACTCCTCTTGACCAGCGGCGTCTGGCTTATCGTGGCCGAGTTGACCCTTGTACACCTCGCCTTCAACTTCAACTGGCAATGGAACGTGCAAATTTTGGAAGTGATCTGGGCAATAGGAGCTTCGATGTCGATCATGGCTCTCCTCGTGCACCTGGGAGTCCGAGCGAATCTGCTGTTCGGCGCCGCGTTGATATTTGGTCACAATGCATTCGATCGGGTGATGCCACAAAACGTTGCGCCGCTTGGTTGGCTGTGGGCGCTGCTGCATGTCCCCGGTCTGATCACAGGCCCGCCGACGGCTCCTCCCATCGTCATCCTTGCGTATCCCTTGCTGCCATGGATTGGCGTCATGGCCATGGGCTATGTATTCGGATCGGTGTTGCTGAAAGAGAGGGAGAAGCGAATCCTCTTTGAAGTTCGTGCGGGCGTGGCGATGCTCGGTGTATTTGCCCTCCTGCGATGGTCCAATCTATACGGAGATCCATTCCCGTGGACGAAGCAAGCGGAGTTGTGGCGTACTCTGGCGTCGTTCATGAATGTCCAGAAGTACCCGCCATCACTGCTGTTCCTCATGGCTACGTTGGGACTGGCATCGCTGATGATGGCTTGGATCGAATTCACAGAGGAGCATGGCCTGATCAACCGG
>DASQVJ010000266.1:0-3266 GCA_035640835.1 Bryobacteraceae bacterium | reverse complement strand
ACGTGAATCTGTTGTTGGCGAACAAAGCGGAGCTGCTCCTGGCGCTCGAGCACCTGACGATGGAAGTGCTCCGCATGCAGGCGAACGAGCACTCGCAGCTTCAGTTCGATGCGAACGACTACCGAATGATGCGCATCGAGGAGTTGCGTTTGAGCGCACTGACGGTTGCCGAGAAGGTGATCAAGACGCGAGTGCCATTCGAGTTCAACCCGATGAACAGCCGCGAGCGTCGCATCATCCACCTCGCCTTACGGAACGAGACCGGCGTTCGAAGTGAGAGCAGTGGCGTTGGGCCACATCGGCAAGTGGTCGTTTATCCTGCGGGCATGCCTTCGATTCCCTCCTCCGGTTCGAAACCTCCAATGCGTCGTCCGGGCGGGCGGCGCCGTTAAAGACTCTGACCCAAAGCACCATCGTTGCCATTTCGACTCCGCCTGGACGTGGGGGCATCGGAGTCGTTCGTCTATCGGGTCCCGAGGCCCGCAACATTGTGCATGCCATGCTGCGCGTTTCGGGCGACGTTGCCTGGAAGCCGTGGACTGCATTTCTCGCCAAGCTGCTCGATTCTGATGGCGTCGTGGTTGACGACGTGATTGTTACTTACTTCCCTGCGCCGCGATCGTACACGGGCGAAGACGTTGTGGAAGTCTCCGCTCATGGGTCGCCGGTGGTTCTGCAGCACTGTGTACAGCGCGCTGTTGAGGCCGGGGCGGAGATCGCAAAACCTGGTGAGTTCACGTTGCGCGCCTATCTCAACGGCCGGTTGGACCTGCCGCAAGCCGAAGCTGTACGAGACCTGATCGAGGCCACGACTTTGTATCAAGCAAAGGTGGCCGCTCAACAGGTGGGCGGCTCGGTATCGAGGCGGATTGCACCTGCGAAAGAAGCTCTTCTCGAGTTGATTGCGCTGCTGGAAGCGGGCATCGATTTCGCGGAAGACGATGTCAGCGTTGCCAGCGATGCGGAGATTCTTCGTCGCGTGGAAGGTGTGCGAGAGAAGCTTCAGGCTTTGGCAAGATCCTTCTCGTTCGGCAAATTCGTCCACCAGGGGCTGACGCTCGCGATCATCGGACGTCCAAACGTTGGAAAGAGCAGTTTGTTCAACCGGCTTCTGGAGCAGGAGCGGGCGATCGTGACCGAGATCCCTGGGACTACGCGCGACGTCGTGAGCGAAAGCATGTCGCTCGAGGGTATTCCGATTCGCCTGGTCGACACCGCCGGCATTCGTGCCTCTGAAGATCTGGTCGAGCGTCTCGGCATTGAGCGGAGCCGGCAGATGATGGTGGATGCCGATGTGACACTGGTGGTGCTCGACGCGTCCTTGCCGGTGACCGAAGAGGATCGTGAACTCATCGAGTTCGGCAGCGAGCGCGGCGCCTGTCTGGTTGTGGCAAACAAGGTCGATCTCCACAGCCCACCGCAAGAAGCAGATCTCGGGGTCTCGGCGATAACCGGTGAAGGTCTGGATCAGTTGCGCAGGCGAATTCTAGAAACAATCTCACCGGATTATGGCGTCGCTCGAGAGGAAGGCTTTCTGACGAGCTTGCGCCATGAGCGGCTCGTACGGGAATCGATCAACGCGCTCGATGCAGCGACGCGAGCAGTGGAGAACCGTATTCCGCACGAGATGTTGTTGCTCGATCTCTACAGTGCGCTGAGGCCGGTGGACGCCATCACGGGAGCGACTACAGCGGACGACATTCTGAATCGCATCTTTTCGACCTTCTGCATTGGCAAGTGATTGGGAGAGAATGGTTTCAGATGGTTGTCGACGGTATCTGGTATGGGATCGGACTCACCGCCGCTGGCCTGCTGATGAGCTACATCGTTGGCATCGGTTATGGAATCCCACTGTTCATTCTGGCTGCATTTTGCATGTACTTCTTCCGCGATCCGGATCGCCCGGTGCCTCAAGGGCCAGTGGCAGTTTCGCCGGCCGATGGGAAAGTGGTGCTGATTCAGGATGTGGATCCGGGTTACAAACGCATCAGCATTTTTCTGAACATTTTCGACGTGCATGTAAACCGGTCGCCGGTGTCGGGAACGATTCAAGAGGTGGAGTATCACAAGGGTCAGTTCCTGGTGGCGAGCAAAGAGGCTGCCTCGTCCGACAATGAGCGGAACACGCTGGTTGTGCAAACGCCCGAGGGATTCGAAGTAAGCTTCTCGCAAATCGCAGGATTGATCGCGCGTAGAATCGTGTGCTGGAAAAAGGCCGGCGATCCGGTACTTACAGGTGAGCGAATCGGCTTGATCAAGTTTGGATCACGCGTCGACGTGGTGTTTGGCCCTGAGTGGGAGATTGTTGTGGAAACCGGCAAACGAGTGAGCGCAGGCTCATCAGTGTTGGCGCGGCTAAGGCAGAGCTGATGGAGAGACGGCCGCCTCGAGCAGCTTATGTATTACCAAGCTTCTTCACCGCCGGAAACATCTTCTTCGGCTTTGTGTCCATCCTTCAATCGTTCGAAGGAGCATTGATGGCTTGGAATGGCGAACTAGGCCCCAACTGGCACTTCGACCTTGCGGCGAAGATGATTGGTGTCGCCGTCCTGGCCGATGGCTTGGACGGACGCATCGCTCGGATGACCAATACGGTGAGCGATTTCGGCCGGGAGTTGGACTCGCTTGCGGATGCCATTACCTTCGGCGTCGCGCCGGCGGTGCTCGCGTTTTCGTGGGGTGTGGTGTTCGTGAGCACGGACGGCAGCGCATTTCTCAGGGACCACTTCCTGCGCGCCGGCTACTTCCTCGCATTCCTGTTTATGCTCTGTGGTTGCGCGCGTCTGGCACGGTTCAACGTGACCACGAATCCTGTGCCGAAAAATCCCGGTCGACCGGATCGGAAGTACTTCGTTGGTTTGCCGATTCCGGCGGCTGCCGGCACCGTGGCTGCGGTCGTGTATGCGAACAGTGTGCCGCTGCAGGACTGGCGGCTCGTAGTGCTCTGGCTGTTCCTGCTCGGCTTCTTGAGCTTTCTGATGGTTTGCACCTGGCGTTATTACAGCGGGAAGGAACTCAACCTGCTCACGCCGAGGTCACCCGTCACCGTCGTCCTATTTGGTAGTCTCATCTACCTGATCTGGAACTATTCGCAACTTGTGCTGCTCCTGTTAGCCATGGCCTATGTTGGAAGTGGAGTCGCGATCCGCATAGGTGGAGTGGTGCGCAGACGTTTACGATCGAGGCAAACAGCTTGAGTCAACCATTCTCCGGTGCGAAGCACTACGCAGTCACAGGCGGCGAGACCCTTCTCGGACGCGAGCTAG